>JAGQRU010000293.1 GCA_020425105.1 Paracoccaceae bacterium | reverse complement strand
GCGATCTCGATCCGCGTCGCCACCCGCAGCGCCGCGTCGAGGTTCGACAGAGGTTCGTCGAACAGATAGACTTGCGGGTCGCGGACAATAGCCCGCCCGATCGCCACCCGCTGCCGCTGCCCACCCGACAACGCCTTGGGCAGCCGGTCCAGATAGGGCGTCAGTTGCAGGATGCGGGCGGCGTTTTCCACCGCCGCATTGATTTCTTCGGCGGTTTTGCGGGCGATCTTCAGCGCGAAGGACATGTTGTCCCGCACGGTCATGTGCGGATAGAGCGCATAGGATTGAAACACCATGGCAATGCCGCGCTGCGCCGGTGGCACGTCGTTCATCACCATGCCGCCGATTTCCAGCGTCCCGCCGGAGATCTTTTCCAACCCGGCAATCATCCGCAGCAAGGTGGACTTTCCGCAGCCCGACGGGCCGACGAAGACAATCAGTTCTCCCTGCGCGATATCCAGATTGATCCCGCTGAGCACTTTTACTTCGCCATAGGCTTTCGCCACCTCGGTGAGTTTAAGATCGGTCATGTGGCTCCTCCGCCATCGTCATTCTGCAGCACTGCGAAGCAGGCCTGATAGGGCGGCAATTGCACCCCGCGTTCCGTCGTCACCGTCGTGAACGGCGCGCCGCGGTCGATCACCCAGTTGCCTTCGGGAAATTCCAGCGGCTGCGCCGCATTCGACAGATTGAAAGCACAAAAGACCTGGACGCCGTTATGGCTGCGGAGCAGCGACAGGAAGTGGTCCTCGGCGGTCAGGATCTTCAGGCCGCCCTTGCGCAGCGCCGCATGCGCCTTTCGGAAGGCCAGCATGTTGCGATAGAAATCCAGCGTCGATGTGGGGTCCTGATCCTGTGCGGTCACCGCCCGCGTCAGATGTTCGACGGCCACCGGCAGCCACGGTTTGGCATCGCTGAACCCGCCGTTATGGGTGTCCGACACCCAGGGCAGCGGCGTCCGGCACCCGTCCCGGCCCTTGAATTTCGGCCAGAAGCGTTTGCCGTAAGGATCCTGCAGATCCTCATAGGGCACATAGGCTTCGGTCAGGCCCAGTTCTTCGCCCTGATACAGACACACCGATCCGCGCAGCGACATCAACAGCGCCGCATAGACGCGCCGCGCCTCTTCGCCGAGGTTCCAGCGCGAGCTGTGCCGCACCACATCATGGTTCGAAAACGCCCAGCAGGCCCAGCTGTCCGGCGCCACCCGTTCGAATTTTTCCAGAACTGCGGCCACGGCCCGGCCGGTGGGATAGACGTTGGACAGGAATTCGAACCCGTAACACATGTGCAGCAGATCGTTGCCGGCGGTGTATTCGGCCTGAACCTCCATCCCGCGCTGGCCTTCACCGACCTCCCCGACCGACGCAACGGCGGGAAACTCATCCATCAGCGACCGCAAGCGGCGCAAGAACTCCAGGTTTTCGGGCTGCGTCTTGCTGTAGATATGGTTCTGGAAATTGTAGGGGTTCACGGACGGCGCGGTGGTATCGGTGCGTTCCGAAGGATCCAGCGGCGGGTTGTCGCGAAGCTGCTTGTCGTGGACATAGAAATTGACCGTATCCAGCCGGAATCCGTCCACGCCCCGTTCCAGCCAGTACCGCGCCACATCCAGAAGCTGGTTCTGAACCTCGGGTTCGTGAAAGTTCAGATCCGGCTGTTCGGTCAGGAAATTGTGCAGGTAATACTGCATCCGCTCTCCGTCCCATTCCCAGGCGGATCCGCCGAAGATCGACAACCAGTTGTTGGGCGGTGTGCCATCGGGTTTGGCATCGGCCCAGACATACCAGTTTGCCTTCGGGTTTTCGCGGCTGGACCGGCTTTCCTTGAACCAGGGATGTTCGGCGGATGTATGCGACAGCACCAGGTCGATCAGCACTTTCAGGCCCAGATCGTGCGCCCGGTGGATCAGGGCATCGAAATCGCCCAGCGTTCCGAACATCGGGTCCACATCGCGATAGTCGCTGACATCATAGCCGAAATCGGCCATGGGCGACCGGAAGAAGGGCGAGATCCAGATCGCGTCCACGCCCAGACGGGCCACATGCCCCAGCCGGTGGATGATCCCGCCCAGATCGCCGATACCATCATTGTTGCTGTCCTGAAACGACCGCGGATAGATCTGATAGATCGCCGCCCCGCGCCACCAGTCTTTGTCGACCGGAGCGTCGGGCAGATGGCCGGCATCGGGACGGGGGTCATGGAAACTCATGGCGTAACACTCCTATTTCACTGAACCGGCCAGCAGGCCGCGCACCAGGTACCGTTGCATGGTGAAGAACACGATCAGCGGCACGGCGATGGAGACGAACGCAGCGGTGGCCAGGATGCCCCAGTCGCCGCCGCGCGATCCCAGAAGATCGTCGGCGATCTTCACCGTCATCACCTTGCTTTCATCCGCTGACGGCAAAAAGACCTTGGCCACCAAAAGGTCGTTCCACGTCCACAGAAACTGGAAGATTGCAAAAGATGCCAGCGCCGGGAAGGAAAGCGGCAGCACGATGCGGGTGAAAATCTGGAAATCCGTCGCACCATCGACCTTGGCGCTTTCGATGATATCGCGCGGCAGACCCACCATGTAATTGCGCAGCAGATAGATCGCCAGGGGCAGACCGAAGCCCGTATGGGCCAACCAGATGCCCAGAAAGCTCTGCCCGATGCCGATCTTGTTGTGCAGGTTCAGCAGCGGCACCAGCGCCAGTTGCAGCGGTACAACCAGAAGCCCAACCACACAGGCGATCAGCAGCCCGCGGCCGGGGAATTCCATCCAGGCCAGAGCATAGGCGGCAAAGGCCGCGATCAGGATCGGAATGATGGTCGCGGGAATGGTCACCGTGAGCGTGTTGAAAAACGCCCGGTCCATCCCGTCGGACCTGAGCACGGTACGGTAATTGTCCAGCGAAAACTGCGGCGGCGTCTTGGCGCCGAAATAGATCCGCGGGCCGCGGGTGCCGGGGTCTTCGGGGCTGGCGTAGCGGTAGTCCCCATTGGCCGCGACCAGCAAGGTCGCGCCATCGGGCAAGGGGGCCTGGGTTCCCGCAGCAAATGCCGTCGGCTCCCGCCCCGTGGTGCCGAACGCATACAGCGTCCCGCTGGCATCGCTTTCGTCGAAGATGTTCCCGCTGAGCACATAGAGCGCCCCGTCGCGGCTGGGATGATCCGTGGACACCCGGCCCCGATAGGTCTGTTCCACCGAAAACGGCGCCTGCCACCATCCCGAGGCCGAAATCTGGTCGCGGTCGCGGAAGGACGACACCAGCAGCCCCACCGTCGGAATGATCCACACCAGCACCATGGCCACGACCGCGATGTTGACCGCCCAGGAAAGCCCGGATTTTTGTCCTGCGATATTGTCCATCTCAGCGCATCTCCTTGCGGGATTGACGGATGTTCCAGATCATCACCGGCAGCACCAGAACCATGATCACGAAGGCCACCGATGTTGCCCGGCCATCATCCTTGAACATGAACGACATCATGTAGCTTGGCAGGATCTCGGTCCCGAAATTGCCGCCGGTCATGGTATAGACGATGTCGAAGATCTTCAGCGTCAGCAGGGTGATCGTGGTCCAGACCACGACAATCGTCCCCATGATCTGCGGCGCCTTGATGCGGAAGAAGATCTGCAGCGGGCTTGCCCCGTCGATGATCGCGGCTTCCACCGTCTCTTCCGGGATACCGCGCAGCGCCGCGGACAGGATGACCATCGCAAACCCGGTCTGGATCCAGACCAGGATCAGCATCAGGAAGAAATTGTTCCAGAACGGGATCTGCAGCACATCCACCGCCGCATTCGCCCCCAACGCGGCGCGCAAGGCGTTGATCAGCCCGATATCGGCATCATTGGCATAGACGAATTTCCAGATCAGCGAGGCCCCGACAAAGGAAATCGCCATGGGCATGAAAATCAATGACTTGGCGAAATTCCCCCACCGCAGCCGGTCTGTCAGCTGTGCGGCCAGCAGGCCGAACGCCGTCGCCCCCGCCGGAACGACCAACAGCCACAGGAAGTTGTTCAGCAGCGCCTGGCGAAACCCGTCGTCGCTGAACAGGAAGGTATAATTCCCAGTGCCCACATAGGTCGATCCGGTCCGGTCATAGAGCGAGCGGAAAAACGACCCGACCACCGGATAGGCCAGATAGAGACCGCTCGCGAAAATCGCCGGAAACAGGAACACCCACGGGCGGATCATGTTGGCGCGGGTGATGTTGCGCGCCAGATGCGGACCCCGGGCCGGGAACAGAACCTTGTCCAGCACCAGATTGGCGCCGAAGAAATATCCCACGCAGCCTCCAACGCCGAGCGCGATGGTCAAGACGGCTTGCAACAACGGTGACATGACCAGTCCTTCCTTGGAAAAAGGCGAAGCTGAGGCCGGACCGTGCCGGACCGGCCCTGAGCGCCGTTATTTCAGGCTGTCCCAGCGTTTCTGGATCGTCGCGGTGACCGAAGCAGCATCTTCGCCGCCGGTATAGGCCACCATCCCCTTCCAGAACGCATCGGCCCCGATCTCTCCGGGCATCAGGTCGGACCCGTCGAACCGGAAGGTCGTCGCATTCAGCAACACTTCGCCAAGCGCCTTCAGCGTCGCATTGGCGTAGAGTTCTGAATTGGCGCCCTTGAACGGGGTCAGGAAACCCGATTGCGCCATCCAGA
>JAGQRU010000292.1 GCA_020425105.1 Paracoccaceae bacterium | reverse complement strand
AGGTTCTGCTTGGCCTGCAAGGTCAGCTCCCCCAGCGATGGGGCCGAAGACGGCAACCCGAAGCCCAGGAAATCCAGTGCCGCGAGGCTGCCCAGCGTGCCGGTGATGACGAAGGGCAGCATGGTCAGCGTCGCCACCATGGCGTTGGGCAGCACGTGGCGCATCATGATCGTGGCGTTGTTCACACCCAGGGCCCGCGCCGCGCGCACATATTCGAAATTCCGCGCCCGCAGGAATTCAGCCCGCACCACGCCGACCAGCGCGGTCCAGCCGAACAGCACCATCAGAAACACCAGCAGCCAGAAATTCATCTGAAACACCGCCGCGACGATGATGATGATGTAAAGGCTGGGCGTCGCCCCCCAAAGCTCGATCACCCGCTGGAAGATCAGATCGACCCAGCCGCCAAAATACCCTTGCACCGCCCCTGCTGCGATGCCGATGACGCTGGTCAGCGCGGTGACCACCAGCGCAAACAGCACCGACAGCCGGAAGCCATAGATCACCCGGGCCAGCACATCGCGCGCGGTATCGTCCGTACCCAGCCAGTGCGCGCTGTCCGGCGCCGACGGGGCCGTGCCGTCAATGTCGTTCACGGTGTTATAGCTGTAGGGGATCGGCGGCCACAGAAGCCAGCCGCGCGCGACCTCCTGCCCGTTGAACTGCCCGGTCTCGCGCACTGCCACGACGACACCTTCGGGATCGTCCCAGCAATCCTCCAGCCCCCCGGACACGATCAGGCATTGCACCTCGATATCGCGGTACACCGCCTCGGTCCGGAAATCGCCGCCGAATTCGGTTTCGGGATAGAAATTGAAGATCGGTGCGTAAAAGCTGCCCTGAAACTGCACCAGCAGCGGTTTGTCGTTGGCCAGGAATTCGGCAAAGAGCGACAGCCCGAAAAGCAGCGAAAAGACCAGCAGCGACCAATAGGCCCGCCCGTTGGCCCGGAAATTGCGCCAGCGGCGCCGGTTCAGCGGCGACAGCCGGGATTTGCGCGTGGGGGCCGTCATGTCACGTCTCCCGCGTTTCGAAATCGATGCGCGGATCGATCCAGACATACATCAGGTCCGACACCAGCCCCATCATCAGCCCGATCAGCCCGAAGACGTAGAGCGTGCCGAAGATCACCGGATAGTCCCGGCTGACCGCGGCCTCGAACCCCAGCCGTCCCAGACCGTCGAGCGAAAAGATCGTTTCGATGATCAGAGATCCGCCAAAAAACACCGACACGAACACCGCCGGGAACCCGGCAATGACGATCAGCATCGCGTTGCGGAAGACATGGCCGTAAAGCACCCGCGCCTCTGTCAGCCCCTTGGCCTTGGCGGTCATCACATACTGTTTCTTGATCTCTTCAAGGAAACTGTTCTTGGTCAGCAGCGTCAGCGTGGCGAAGGCGGAAATGGTCGAGGCCAGCACCGGCAGCGCGATGTGCCAGAAGTAATCCGCGATCTGACCCAGAAGGCTCAGATCCGCCCAGTTGTCCGATGTCAGCCCGCGCAATGGAAACCATTTGAAATAGGAGCCACCGGCGAAGAGCACCAGCAGCAGGATGGCAAACAGAAAGCCCGGGATGGCATAGCCGACGATGATCGCCCCCGACGTCCACGTGTCGAAACGCGATCCGTCCTTCACCGCCTTGCGGATGCCGAGCGGGATAGAAATCAGATAGGCGATCAGCGTCGACCAGAGCCCCAGAGAAATCGACACCGGCATCTTTTCCAGCACCAGATCCACGACGCCGATGGACCGGAAATAGCTTTCGCCGAAATCGAAGCGGGCGTAATTCCACATCATCGTCAGGAACCGCTGCCAGGCGGGTTTGTCGAACCCGAATTCCCGTTCCAGTTCGGCGATGAAATCCGGCGGCAAACCGCGCGCGCCCAGATATTTGTCGCCCGAACCGGCGTCGACCGGCGCGCCCGCGCCATCGCCGCCGCCCCCTGAAATGGTGCCGAACACGTCGCCCTGCCCTTCGATCCGGGCCAGAATCTGCTCAACAGGACCGCCCGGCACGAATTGCACCATGGCGAAATTGATCAGCATGATCCCGATCAGCGTCGGGATGATCAGCGCCATCCGGCGCAGGATATAGGGACCCATGCCGGTGTTACCTCAGAACCCCGGCATCGCGCAGCGCCGCGGCGCCGTCGGCGTCATACCACCAGAAGTCAAACTCGCCCACCGCCAGCGGCGGCAGCGGATCGGGGTGGCCGTACATGGTGTAATACGCGACCCATGTTTCATCGTTGTACCACAGCGGAATATCAAAGCTGATATGGCGCAGCGTGCGGTCCAGGGCGTGCGTCGAGTTGCGCAGATCGTCCAGCGTTTCGGCCGCGGACACCACCTCGATCAGCCGGTCCACCGCAGGATCGCGCAGCCGCATCAGATTGCGCGAACTGTTGTCGGCGGTCTCGGACCCGAACCACTGCTTCAAACCGGTCGACGGCTCGAACCCCATCTGGAACCCCTGAGTGGTCAGATCGAACTCTCCCGCGCGACGGCGCTGCACATATTGCGCGGTGTCGATCCGCTCCAGGCGGCCTTGCACGCCCAGCACTTTCAGGTTGTTCAGGAACGGGTTCACCACCCGGTCGAAGATCGGGTTGTACTGGATTATCACCACCTCAAGCACTTCGCCGTTCTTCCGGCGCAGCCCGTCATCGCCGGTGATCCAACCTGCATCGTCCAGAAGCTTTGACGCCGCGCGCAGGATGCTGCGCTGCGGTTTGTTTGTGCCCGCGCCATGGATCGGCGGATCTGCCGGATCGTCGGTCAGGATGTCGGCGGGCAGCAATCCTTCGTCGACCAGCGGTTGCAACAGCGCCGCTTCACCCGCGTCAGGTACGCCTGTCGCCGCCAGATCGGTGCCCGCCCAAAAGGACACCGGCTGTTTGTAGAAGTCGAAAAACAGCGTGTTATTGGACCATGCAAAGTTGAACATCATGCCGATGGCCTGACGCACGCGCCGGTCCTGCCATTTTTCCTTGTCCAGATTGAAGACCCAGGACAGGCGCGGTCCGACCGCACCATCGGGGATGGCTTCCCGCGTGACATGTCCGTTGTTGAGTGCCGGAAAATCGTACCCGGTGGCCCAGGTCTGCGACGACGTTTCGGTCCGGAACGTATAATCGCCCGATTTGAACCCTTCGAACGCGGCCGAGGAGTCAGAGAAATATTCAACCCGGATACGGTCGAAATTGAACCGCCCGATGTTGAATGGCTGGTCCTTGCCCCAATAATCCGGGTTGCGGGCGTAGATCACCTGACGGTTGAAATCGAAGCTGTCCAGCACATAGGCGCCGGTCGCCATGAACGGGCGCTGCGTGCTTTCATCCAGCCGGGCGCCGGTTTCTTCGAACCATGCCTTGGAAAAGACCGGTGTCCCGCCCGCCAGACCGATCCGGTCCCGCATCGCGGCCTCTTCGGTGAGGGAAAACTTGATCCGGTAGGGGCCCAGAACCTCCACGCCGCCGAAGTATTTTTCCACCAGGCTGCGATATTCGACGATGCCCTGTTCCAAAAACAGCTTATGGGTGAAAGCCACATCTTCGGCGGTCATCGGCGTGCCGTCCTGGAAGGTCACGTCGTCGCGCAGATTGAAAATCACCCAGGACAGGTCGTCGGGATATTCAATCGTGGTGCACAGGAGGCAATAGAGCCCGTAAGGGTCGTCGTCGGTCGCGCTCATGAGATATTCGGTGCCGATGGTGTTCAGCGCCGCCGGCACCCCCGCACGCGCGTACTGGTTGAAGCTGTCGAAGTTGCCCTGAGCCCAGACCGAGATCTCTCCGCCCTTCGGGGCGTCGGGGTTCACATACTCCAGATGCGCGAAATCCGCAGGATATTTCAGCTCTCCGAAATTGGAGAACCCGTGCGAGACTGTCACGCCATCTGCTGCATGCCCCGGGGGCGCCACCGAAACCGTCAACATGGCGGCACTCAGAAGTGCTCCGGCGGTGGCACGCGGCTTCGGCGTCATGGGCTGCTCCCTTTGGATCGCGTTTTCGCTGTTGCCCTAAGCTATGGGCGTGGCGCGCGGATGTTCAAGGCAGGATTGCGCAGGCGTGATCATTCCCGGGTCGTAAAACGCATCGGGCCGCCCCGAAGGACGGCCCGGAAATCGAATGCCGTGCTTTACAGCGGTCAGCCGCCGGTGGACTGCAGATAGGACACCACATCGGCGCGGTCGGTGATCTTCTTCAGACCCGCGAAGCCCATCTTGGTGCCCGGTGCCCAGCCTTTGGGGTTTTCCAGGAAGGCGTTCAGGTTGTCGGGTGTCCAGGCCTCGCCTGCCTTGCCGGACAGCACGTCGGAATAGGCGAAACCTGCAACCGTTCCGATGCCGCGTTCGACGACGCCGTTCAGATGCGGGCCGGTCCCGTCGGTGCCGTCAACCTTGTGGCAGGCCTTGCACTTGCCGAAAACCTTTTCGCCCTTGGCGGGATCCGCTGCGGCCAGAATGGCGCCGAAATCCACCACTTCTTCCTCCGCTGCGCCGCCTTCGGCAGAAGCGGTCTCAATGACATAGGCTTGTGCGTGTTCACCGCCATGCCCGCCGCCGATGTGGAACAGCGATTCACCGACCCAGCCGCTCAGCAGAAACACCAGGAAAGCGCCACACAAAGCGCCCACAACCTTGGTCAGAGTCATCGTGTCTAGCATACCGTCGCCTCATGCTTGAAAGTTGGCCGCATCTAGCGGCTTCCGTCTGCTGTGTTCAAGGTGTACGAGGCGCGACCAAACGACCACTATGCCGCGGAGCCGGGTCCGGCTTCGTCCCCTCAAACGCGCAAAGAGACCGTAATGACCCGTATCGCTTTCCAGGGAGAGCCCGGCGCTTACTCCCACGAGGCCTGCCGCAAGGCCCGTCCGAAATACGACGCAATTCCCTGCGCGACCTTTGAAGATGTGATTGAAACCGTGCGCGAAGGGCGGGCGGAACTGGCCATGCTGCCGGTGGAAAACTCAACCTATGGGCGTGTTGCCGACATTCACCGGCTGCTGCCCGAAAGCGGGCTGCACATCGTGGAAGAGGCCTTCGTGCGGGTGCATATCAATCTGCTCGCCCTGCCCGGCACGAAGCTGGGCGACGTACGCGAAGCCATGAGCCACACCGTCCTTCTGGGTCAGTGCCGGGGCTTTCTGCGCGAAAACGGCATTCGCCCTGTGACCGGCGCCGATACGGCCGGATCTGCCCAGCATGTGGCCGAAACCAAGGCGCCGGGACTGGCGGCGCTGGCATCCGAACTGGCGGGCGAAATCTATGGTCTCGACGTGCTGGCGCGTCACATCGAGGACCATGACCGGAACACGACCCGTTTTCTGATCATGTCGCGCAAGCCCGATGTGACGCGGCGGGGCGGTTCGGGGATGATGACCAGCTTCGTATTCCGGGTGCGCAACATTCCGGCGGCACTTTACAAGGCGATGGGCGGGTTTG
>JAGQRU010000036.1 GCA_020425105.1 Paracoccaceae bacterium | reverse complement strand
GCCAGAAGCTCCATCCGGTTGTTGGTGGTGTCGGGGGCGCCGCCGGACAATTCGCGTTCGCGGACAACCCGGTCGCCGTCACGCGCGATCAGAAGCGCGCCCCAGCCGCCGGGGCCGGGATTGCCGCTGCAGGCGCCGTCGGTATAGGCAAAAAGCTCAGGCATGGGCGGTGACCATGATCCAGGGGGCGACGGTGCCGTCAAGCCCGGCGCCCGCCCCATGTTCGGTTCGGATCGGGGTGAACCCCGCCTCTGTCAGCATGCCGGTCAATTCGGTCTCCGTCACATAGGTATAGCGCCGGCCAAGCCGGTCGCGGGCGGATCCCGTACCGGTTTTCATCGCAATAAGAAAGACCCCGCCTTGGAACAGCGCCGCATGGATATCGCCCAGATGCCGGGGCAGGGCGCTGCGCGGGGCGTGCAGCAGGCTGAAATGGGCCCAGATCCCGTCAAACCGGCCCAGCGACGGCACTGCATCGAAATCCCCCAGATCTACCGATACGCCATGCCGCGCCCAGGCTTCCGCGACCATTCCGCTGGACGCGTCGAGCGCGACCGCATCAAAGCCTGCGTCGCGCATCTGCGCCGCGGCGCCGCCGGTCCCGCAGCCCAGATCCAGAACGCGCCCGCCCGGGGGCAGGGCGGCCAGAAAGGCGGTCAGCGGATCATAGGGCGCGGCCCAGGAAAACCGGCGCGCGTATTCTGCGGCCTTCGCGTCATACACGGCGCGGGTTTCCGGATCCGGCCCGGTCAAAACAGCAATCCCAGAACCAGACATCCCACCACCAGCGCGGTCAGAAACTGGCGCAGGTCCATCCACCAGTCGGGTGCGAGCCGCAGCCGCCAGAACCCGTAATCCAGCACCAGAAGCCCCATATATCCGGCGATCAGGACCCAGCTTGCCCGCTCTGCGCCGCCGCCAACGAACAGCAAGGCCCACAGCGCTGGCAGGGTGCTGGCCCCATAGGCCAGCGCCGCCGTGGTGCCCCGCGCCTTGGTTGCAAAGCCCCACAAGGCGCCGGACATGAACGACAGGATGATCGTGCCATAAAAAACCAGCACATACTGGCCCACAAAACGCGGCCCCAGTGTCTGCATGCCCCAGTCGAACAGCGCGGGGCTCATTTCCGTCAACGCGCCCCAGGCAAAGGGCGCCACCCCGGCCAGCCCAAGCGTCAGGGCTGATCGGGGGATGCCGCTCACGCGCGCTCCAGCGCCAGCCGACCGGCAAGCGCCGCGAAAATGGCCGCGAAGCTGCGGTTCATCCATTTCAAGGCCGCGGCATTCGACAGGATATGCACCCGCGCCGATCCGGCAAAAATCCCGTACAGAACGAAGACCGCGAAGGTCAGGCCCATGAAGACGGCGCCCAGCATCGCCATTTCCTGCCCCGCCCGGGCCGGGTCGCCGGACAGAAATGGCGGCAGCAGCGCCAGAAAGAAGATCGACAGCTTGGGGTTCAGGATGTTGATCAGCATGCCGCGCAGGGCGATGCGCCATGCGGGGTCAGGATGGCTGCGCGGCGACACCGACATCGCCCCGCCGGCTTTCAGCGCCTGCCAGGCCAGATAGAGCAGATAGGCGACACCGGCGAATTTCACCGTCTGGAACAGCACCGCGCTTGTGTGCAGCACAGCGGCCAGTCCCAGCATCGCCGCCGCCAGATGCGGCAGGATCCCCATCGTACAGCCGAACGCTGCCGGCAGCGCCGCCGCCCGCCCGCGCCCCAGACTGACGGCCAGCGTATAGATCACACCGGCACCGGGGGCGAGCACCACGACCAGCGCGGTGATCAGAAACTGGGACGAAATCATGCGGGTATTCTCAGGACGCGCGGGACCTTGAATTCGACATCCTCGCGCGCGGTTTCAATCAACTCGACCGCCACGGTATAACGCGCGCGGAAGGCGTCGATGACTTCGGTCACCAGTTCTTCGGGGGCCGAGGCGCCTGCGGTCAGGGCGAGGGTCCCGATCCCGTCCAGCGCGCGCCAGTCGATGTCTGCTGCGCGTTCCACCAATTGCGCATAGGCGCAACCGGCGCGCGCGCCTACATCGACGAGGCGGCGCGAGTTCGATGAATTGGGCGCGCCCACCACCAGCAGCGCATCGGCGCGTGGCGCGGCGGCCTTGACGGCCTCCTGCCGATTGGTGGTGGCGTAGCAGATGTNNAGATGTCTTCCTTGTGCGGGCCGACAATGGCGGGAAACCGCGCCTGCAGCGCCGCCACGATATCGGCGGTGTCGTCCACCGACAGCGTCGTCTGGGTCACGAACGCAAGGCGCGCCGGATCGCGCGGCGCGACGGTGGCCACCTGATCGACGGTTTCGACCAGCAAGACGTCGCCGTCCGGAAGCTGTCCCATCGTGCCGATGGTTTCCGGGTGACCGGCATGGCCGATCATGATGATCTGCAAGCCGCTTTCCGCATGGCGCGCGGCTTCGATATGCACCTTGCTGACCAGCGGGCAGGTGGCATCCACAAACACCATCTGACGCCGCGCCGCTTCGGCCGGAACCGCCTTGGGGACCCCGTGGGCGGAAAAGATCACCGGGCGGTCGACCGGGCAGTCATCCAGGTCTTCGACGAAGATCGCGCCCTTCGCCCGCAGCCCGTCCACCACGTATTTGTTATGCACGATCTCATGGCGCACATAGACCGGCGCCCCCCATTTTTCCAACGCCATTTCAACGATCTTGATCGCCCGGTCGACGCCCGCGCAAAATCCGCGCGGCGCGGCGAGCAAGATGGTCAGTGGGGGCTTGTGCATCGGCGGCTCCTGTTTGCGGCCACCCTATTGCGGCGGCGCGCGCGCGTCCAGCGGCGGCAGGCGTCGAAAGCCCGCGGGCCGTAACCCGGCCTTCAGATCCATCCGGTCATTGTGAGGCAGAGTGACTTGTACCTGGGGCCGCTTTCAAGCCAGCCTGAGACCGACCGAACTGAGGGGGACGCGCCGATGAGCGATCTGAAATCTGGTGTGGCAGCCGCCGTCCTGGCGGTGATGGGATCCGCTGTCGCTGCCATCGGGGCAGAGACATGTCATGCGGACAGGCCGGGATACGATCTGACGGCGCGGGAGGCGCAGGCGGTCTATGATTGTATCGCCGACAGCTTGCAGGCCGGATACGAGTCCGGCGACACGCGCTGGATCCCGGCGGATTATGTGGCGGGCTACCGGGCCTGGACCAAGGCCTCCACCCATCCGGCAGCGCCGGGGTTTCACACCAACCGGTTCCTGCTGACCTGGGTCAACGATGTGGGGGCCGAAGTCTATCTGCAATACGCCGAAGATCCGGTGATCCCGCCGGGGACGGTCATCGCCAAGGAAAGCTTTTCAGTGGATGATGACGGCGCGGTGCGCCCAGGGCCGCTGTTCCTGATGGAAAAAACCGCCGCCGGTCAGGCGCCCGAAACCGGTGACTGGTATTACATGGCGATTTCAGCGGCGGGCGCGCCGATGGCGGTCAATGTCAGGGCCGCCTGCCACGAATGCCATTCCGGCTTCGCGCATCAGGGGATGCTGGGGTATCCGGTCGAAGAGGCGCGGGTGCCGCGCTGATCCCGCGCGCTGTAACGAAAAACGCCCGGTCTTTGGCCGGGCGTCCTTGCGTGCGCGGGTTAGTGGGCTCAGACCGTTTCGTCGTAGTCCTTGGGATCGTAGCTGACCTCGCGCGGCTCCCGCGGAGGTCGGCCGATGACGTCTTTCAACTCGTCCAGTTCGATGAAGTTGTCGGCCTGACGGCGCAGGTCGTCCGAAATCATCGGGGGCTGCGACCGGATCGTCGATACCACCGACACCCGAACGCCTTTGCGCTGCAGCGCTTCGATCAGCGGCCGGAAATCGCCGTCACCGGAAAACAGCACGATGTGATCGACAAACGGGGCAAGTTCGAGCGCGTCGACGGTCAGCTCGATATCCATGTTCCCCTTCACCTTCCGGCGACCCTGGCTGTCGGTGTATTCCTTGGCCGGTTTGGTGACCATCGTGAACCCGTTATAGTGAAGCCAGTCCACGAGCGGGCGTATCGGGGAATATTCGTCGTTCTCAAGCAACGCCGTATAGTAGAATGCCCGTAGCAGTTTTCCGCGGCGCATGAATTCCTGACGCAGCAGCTTGTAGTCGATGTCGAAGCCAAGCGACTTGGCCGCCGCGTAAAGGTTCGAGCCGTCTATGAACAAAGCCAATCGCTCATCACGATAGAACATAATGTGTTCCTTTCATTATTCGATGCGGCCGAAACCGGCTGGAAGCTCGCCCGCACAAGGGGTATGGCGCAGAAACCCGGCCATTGCTGGAAGCCTGGTGCGCCAGAGCCACTACGTACCCAAAATCACAAAGCGGACAAGGTATGTTTTGTAAATCTGATACAAATGTATTGGTGGCACTCGGCGCAAATTTGCCGACCCGCGTGGGCGGTCCGGCGCAGACATTGACGGCAGCGGTGGATGCCCTAACGGAACGCGGATGCGCCATTCTGGCCCGAAGTCATTGTTATGAAACACCGTGTTTCCCGGAAGGAGCAGGGCCCGACTACGTCAATGCTGTTGTATCTGTGTCGATAACGCTAACAGCGCAAGCCCTGCTGGAAATGTTGCATGACATAGAGGCAAGTTTTGGCCGATTGCGGGGCGATCGCTGGGGCGCGCGGGGGATCGATCTGGATCTGTTGGCGTGCGGCGACACGATCTGGCCAGATCTTGCCACATTCCGGACCTGGCAGGGCCTGCCCGCCAACGAACAGGTGCGGTCGGCCCCCGATGGACTGGTCCTGCCGCATCCGCGGATTCAGGACCGTGGCTTCGTTCTGGTTCCCCTTGCGGATGTGGCGCCGAACTGGATACACCCGGTGCTGGGGCGAAGCGTGACGCAGATGCTGGACGCTCTTGGTCCGGACGCCCGCCGCGCGGTCAAGCGTCTGCCGGACTGGGCTGCGCTTTCCTGACCCCTTTGGCCTTGCAAGCCTGATGGAAACTGGCTAGCTAAAAGGCTTGCCGTAAAGCCCCGAGGAGATTCCGATGGCCCGCGTCACCGTCGAAGATTGCGTCGACAAAGTCCCGAACCGGTTTGAACTGGTCATGCTGGCTGCCCATCGCGCGCGCGAGATCGCCAGCGGCTCTCCGCTGAGCGTGGACCGTGACAACGACAAGAACCCCGTGGTCAGCCTGCGCGAAATCGCGGAAGAAACCCAAAGCGCCGCAGATCTGCGCGAGCGGATGATCGAAAGCCACCAGACCCAGATCGAGGTGGACGAACCCGAAGAAGACCAGATGTCCTTGCTGATGGGCGTCGAAGCAGACCGGCCCGCCGAAGACGACATGTCGGAAGAAAAGCTCCTGCGGGCGCTGATGCAGGCCCAGGAAAACGACTGATCTGGCTGACGCGCGCGGGACCTGATGGAGCAACTGATCCCGATCGACGAACTGGTCGCGCGCGTTCGCCACTATAATCCCCGCACGGATGAAGACAGGCTGCGGCTGGCCTATGCCTATGCCAAAGAGGCGCATCACGGCCAGTATCGCCGGTCTGGCGAAGCCTATATCGTGCACCCGGTCGCGGTCGCGGCGCTGCTTTCCGAACAGTTTCTCGACGACTCGACGCTGATCACGGCGATCCTGCACGACACGGTCGAAGACACCGACGCCACCCATGGCGACATCACCCGCCTGTTTGGCGAAGAGGTCGCCGGGCTGGTGGACGGGGTCACCAAGCTGACCAACCTGCAACTGACCTCCAGTGAAACCAAGCAGGCGGAAAACTTCCGCAAGCTGTTCATGGCCACCTCGCGCGATCTGCGGGTGATCCTGGTCAAGCTGTTCGACCGGCTGCACAACATGCGTACGATCAAGTCGCTGCCGCAGGCCAAGCAGGTGAAGAAAGCCCGCGAAACCATGGATATCTATGCGCCTTTGGCCGGGCGCATGGGGATGCAGTGGATGCGCGACGAACTGGAAGACCTGTCGTTCGAGGTGCTGAACCCCGACGGCCGGCGGTCCATCATGAAGCGGTTCCTGAAGCTGCAGGGCGAAACCGGCGATGTGGTCGAAAAGATCAAGGACGACATCCGCGCCGAGCTGTCGAAGGAAGGGATCGCCGCCGAAGTCGATGGGCGCGCCAAGCGCCCCTATTCCATCTGGCGCAAGATGGAACAGAAAGACACATCCTTTTCGCGCCTGTCCGACATCTACGCCTTCCGCATCATCACCGACGATCTGATGGATTGCTACCGGGCGCTTGGGGTCATCCATGGGCGCTGGCGGTCGGTTCCCAATCGGTTCAAGGATTATATCAGCCAGCCCAAGCAGAACGGGTATCGCAGCCTGCACACCACCGTGCTGGGCCGCGACGGCAAGCGGGTCGAAGTGCAGATCCGCACCCGCGCGATGCACGAGGTCGCCGAAGCGGGCGTGGCCGCGCATTGGGCCTATAAGGACGGGGAGCGGTCCGAAAACCCCTTTGCCGTGGATCCGGTCAGTTGGATCGCGCGCCTGGCCGATTACTTCGAAAGTTCGTCCGACGATGACGAATTCTTCGAGGCCGTGAAGCTGGAGATGTACGCCGACAAGGTGTTCTGCTTCACCCCGAAGGGCGAGGTAATCAAGCTGCCCCGGGGCGCCACGCCGCTGGATTTCGCCTTTGCCATCCACACGCGCATCGGGTCGGCCTGTGTGGGGGCGAAGATCGACGGGCGGCGGGTGCCGCTCTGGACCCAGCTGCGCAATGGCCAGTCGGTGGAAATCATCACTGCCGAGGGCCAGAGCCCCCAGGCCACGTGGATGGACATTGCCGTCACGGGCAAGGCCAAGGCCGCCATCCGGCGCGCGATCCGGGATGAAAACCGGTCCCGCTTCATCAAGCTCGGGCGCGAACTGGCGCGTGTGGCCTTCGAACAGCTCGACAAGCGGGTGACCGAAAAGGCGCTTTCGACGGCGGCGCATCGTCTGGGGCTGGGGCACGATCCCGAAGAGCTTCTGGCCCGTCTGGGCAGCGGAGAGATCACCGGCCGGCAGGTGGTGGAACTGCTGTTTCCCGAACTGCGCGACCGGCGCGGCGAAGAGATCGAACCGGGGCGGGCCGTGGTCGGTCTGGCGCCGGACCAAAGCTGGGACCGGGGGCCGTGCTGTCAGCCGGTGCCGGGCGAACGGATCGTCGGCATCACGCGGCCGGGCAAGGGCGTGGTGGTGCATGCCATCGACTGCCCGTCGCTGGAAGAATTCGAAAACGATATGGACCGCTGGATCGACCTTCGCTGGCATAGCGGTCCGCATGCCCCTGTGCATCCCTGTGCTTTTAACATTACACTTAGCAATGATGCCGGGGTGTTGGGGCGAATCTGCACATTGATCGGAGAGCAGAAGGCCAATATCTCGAACCTCGTTTTCGTCGACCGTAAACCGGATTATTACCGGGTGCTGATTGAGGTGGAACTGAGTGACACCGAACATCTGCACCGTGTGATGACGGCGCTGGAAGCCGAAAGCAATGTGGCCGCGATTTCCAGGCACCGTGCCGGAGCCGAAGAATAATCGCGTGTTAGGGTAGGGAGTTCCGGCGCGTGGTGTTCAAGCGGCGAGATAGGCGCAGCATCTGGCAAATCCTGCAGGAAACCGTGTACCCGCGCGGTGGGTGGGCGCGTGCGGCCAGCTATATCTCGCATCGTGTGCGCCGCTTGCCCGATCCGCCGGCGCGGATCGCGCGCGGCATCGCCGCCGGGATCTTCGTGTCCTTCTCGCCGTTTTTCGGGCTGCACCTGCCGTTGGCCGCGATTGTGGCGCTGGTGCTGCGCGGCAATATGCTGGCCGCGCTTCTGTCCACCTTCATCGGTAATCCGCTGACATTTCCGCTGATCGCCGCGATTTCGCTGCAAAGCGGTGAACTGATCATGGGCGCGGAAACGCCGGTGCCGCTGCCGCAGGTTCTGGGGGCGTTCTCGCGCGCCGCCGGGCAGCTGTGGGAAGACCTCGGCGCACTGGTGACCGGCGGCCCCACCCACTGGGATCAACTGGCGATCTTTTTCGAAGGGGTGTTTCTGCCCTATCTGGTGGGCGGGCTGGTGCCCGGGGTTGTCTTCGGGCTGCTGGCCTATTTCCTGTCGCATCCGGTGATTGCCGCCTATCAGAAACGCCGTGCGCGCGCGCTGTATGGCGTTCCCAGCAAGCGCCAAGTCAAGGCTGTCGCGCCGGGGCGAATCCGCTAGAAGGGTCCGGCGATGGACCGAGGACCCGACATGCCGACACCCCCCCTGCGCCTTGGCGTGAACATTGATCACGTGGCCACCGTACGCAACGCGCGCGGCAGCGCCTATCCCGACCCGTTGCGGGCGGCGCGTCTGGCCGAAGCCGCCGGTGCCGATGGCATCACCGCGCATCTGCGCGAAGACCGGCGCCATATCTCGGACGCGGATATCGAAGCGCTGGCCGCGCATCTGTCTGTGCCGCTGAATTTCGAAATGGCCGCGACGCCGGAAATGCAGGCCATCGCGCTGCGCCATAAACCCCACGCCGTCTGTCTGGTGCCCGAACGGCGCGAGGAACGCACCACCGAAGGCGGGCTTGAGGTCGCGCGCGAGGAAAACCGGCTGGCCCATTTCATCGCCCCGCTGCGCGATGCCGGGTGCCGTGTGTCCATCTTCATCGCCGCCGACTCGCGCCAGATCGAGGCCGCGCACCGGATCGGCGCGCAGGTGATCGAACTGCATACCGGCG
>JAGQRU010000035.1 GCA_020425105.1 Paracoccaceae bacterium | reverse complement strand
GGTGATGACGGCGCTGGAAACCACGCCGCCCGATCTGGCCGCCGACATCGTCGACCGCGGCGTCATGCTGACCGGGGGCGGCGCGCTGCTTCACGATCTTGATCTGGCGCTGCGCGAACAGACCGGGCTGGCCATCACCGTCGCCGATCAGCCGCTGGATTGCGTGGCCATGGGCACCGGCAAGGCGCTGGAGTTTGAAAACCAGCTTCGCCATATCATAGACTACGACAGCTGACCCCCATTCGCGCCGGACGGACCCTGCCCGCTGGCGCCTCAATGCAGCCAGGAGGCCCGCGTTGGCTCTGGACGGCGACAAGGGAACCAACCATTTCCGCCCCATCCGGCGCATCCTGACGGGGGGGCTGGTCCTTGTACTGCTGACGATGTTCCTCGTCTGGCGGATCGACAGCCCGCGCGTGGAACGCCTGCGCACCGACATCGTGGACGCGACCCTGCCGCGTCTGCAATGGGCCATGGCGCCGATTACGGCGCTGGCCAAGATGGCCGCGAACTTTTCCACCTATTCCGCCCTTTACGAGCAAAATCAGGAATTGCGGCGCGAGCTGCAGCAGATGCGCGGCTGGAAAGAGGCCGCGCTGCAGCTGGAACAGAAGAATGCCCGGCTGCTGGATCTGAACAACGTCAAGCTCGATGCGCGGCTGACCTATATCACCGGCACCGTTCTGGCCGATAGCGGATCGCCCTTCCGGCGGTCGGTATTGTTGAACGTGGGCGCGCAGGACGGGATCCGCGACGGATGGGCCGCGATGGACGGCATCGGGCTGGTGGGGCGGATTTCCGGGGTCGGACGCACGACGGCGCGGGTCATCCTGCTGACCGACCCGGCCTCGTCGATCCCCGTGACCATCCAGCCGTCCGGGCAGAAGGTTCTGCTGAGCGGCGACAACTCGGCCCAGCCGCGCATCGATTTTCTGGAATCCGCCGAATTGGTGCGGCCCGGCGACCGGGTGGTTTCGTCCGGCGACGGCGGCGTTTTTCCGGCAGGGATCCTGATCGGATCGGTAACCCGCGCCCCGGATCAGCGGTTCCGTGTGCTTCTGGCGGCGGATTACGCGCGGCTCGAATTTCTGCGGGTGCTGCGCTATTCGGGCCCCGAGCCGATTTCCGACACCGGCGGCCTGGTGGCCCCGCGCGCCGAAACTCTGCTGACCCCGCCCCCCGCGACGGGGCCTTCCAATGACTGAACCCCGGCTCTTCCATCAGTCTGGCTATGCACTGGCCTTTCTGGGGCTGTGCGGGGTCGTGATGCTGATCAAGTTGCTGCCGCTGGGCACCCAGGCGCAGGGGCTGCCCGCACCGGATCTGGTGCTGGCGCTGATCTTCGCATGGATGATGCGCCGCCCCGATCTGTTGCCCCTGGGGCTGATTGTGCTCGTGGTGCTGGCAGGCGATCTGCTGCTGATGCGGCCGCCGGGTTTGTGGACAGCAATCGTGGTGCTGGCGACAGAAGCGCTGCGCAAACGCCAAAAGCGCCTGCGCACCCTGTCGCTTCTGGCCGAAATCGGTCTTTTCGCCGCCGCGATGAGCGCGATGACCGGGCTTTACTGGCTGATCCTGTCGCTCACCTTCGCCGATCAGCCGGGGCTTGGGGCACAATTGCTGCGCATGCCGGTGACGGTGGCGGTCTATCCGCTGGCCATGCTGACCTGCGCCGGGCCGCTGGGGCTGCGCCGCCGCGCCGCCGCCGACGGATTTGATCGAGGATCCCGCCGATGAAACGCCCCCCCCGCGACATGGATCTGTCCAGCCGCCGCATCGCCCGGCGGGCGCTGGTTCTGGGGGCGGCGCAGATGGGCTTTGCCGGGCTGCTGGGCTGGCAGATGCGGCGCATGCAGGTGGAAGACGCCGAAGAATACCGCATGCTGGCCGAGGAAAACCGGATCAACATGCGGCTGTTGCCGCCCGCGCGGGGCCTGATCTTCGATCGCAACGGGTCGCCCATCGCGGAGAACGACCAGAATTACCGGATCGTCATCGTCCGCGAAGACGCCGGTGACGTGGCCGTGGTGCTGAACCGGCTGCGGCAGCTCATCCCGTTAAGCGATGACGATATCGACCGCACGTTGCGCGAAATCAAACGGCGCAGCAGTTTCGTACCGGTCACGGTCTCGGACCGTCTGGCTTGGGACGATCTGGCGCGTGTCGCGGTGAACGCCCCCGCCCTGCCCGGCGTACGCCCCGAAGTGGGCCTGTCGCGCAGCTATCCGCTGGGATCGGATTTCGCCCATGTGGTGGGCTATGTGGGGCCGGTGTCCGATTACGACCTGTCGAAGCTGCAGGATCCCGACCCGCTGCTGCAGATCCCGAAGTTCCAGATCGGCAAGATCGGCATCGAAGCCAAAGAGGAAATGGTCCTGCGCGGGCGCGCCGGCAACAGCCAGATCGAGGTCAACGCGGTCGGCCGCGTCATGCGCGAGCTGTCGCGGACCGAAGGCACGGCGGGCCGGAACCTGCAACTGACCATGGATGAGACGCTGCAGAACTTCGTTCAGGCACGGCTGGACGGCCAAAGCGCCGCCGTGGTGGTGACGGATGTGCGGACCGGCGATCTGCTGGCCGTGGCGTCGTCGCCCAGCTTCGATCCGAACAAATTCGTGCGCGGGATCAGTTCCGCCGACTATCGCCTGCTCACCGAAAACAAGTATCGGCCGCTCGCCAATAAAAGCGTGCAGGGCGTCTACCCGCCGGGCTCCACCTTCAAGATGGTGACGGCGCTTGCAGCGCTGGAGGCCGGAGTGATGTCGACGGAGGACACGGTCTGGTGCCCGGGCTACATCACTGCGGGCGACCGGCGTTTCCACTGCTGGAAACGCGGCGGGCACGGGCATGTCAATCTGCACGAAAGCCTGACCCAGTCCTGCGACGTCTATTATTACGATGTGGCCCAGCGTGTCGGCATCGACCGGATCTCGGCCATGGCCAACAAGCTTGGGCTGGGCGTCCGGTTTGACATTCCGATGTCTGCAGTGGCGGACGGGCTGACCCCGACCCGCGCGTGGAAACAGGCGCGGCACGGGGCCGACTGGGTTATCGGAGACACCCTGAACGCGTCGATCGGACAGGGCTACGTTCTGGCCTCGCCGCTGCAATTGTCGGTGATGACCGCGCGTCTGGCCAGCGGGACGGACATTTCCCCCCGGCTGATCCGCGCGGTGGACGGGGTGGAAGAACCCGTGCTGCGGACCGGCCCGCTCGACATCAACCCGGCCCATCTGCGCGCGGTGCGACGCGCGATGTTTGCCGTGTCGAATTCCCGGCGCGGCACCGCGTACCGGTCCCGCATCGAAGAAGAAAGCCTGCAGATGGCCGGCAAGACCGGCACCAGCCAGGTCCGCAACATCTCGAAGGCCGAACGCGCGCGCGGCGTGTTCCGCAATGAAGACCTGCCTTGGGAACGGCGCGACCATGCCTTGTTCGTGGGCTTCGCCCCCTATGCCGATCCGCAGGTCGCCGTGTCGGTGGTGGTCGAACATGGCGGCGGCGGTTCGGCGGCGGCGGCGCCGATTGCGCGCGACGTGGTGCTGCGCACGCTTTACGGAGAGATGCCTCCACTGAACGCCTATCCCAGCAGCCAGCGCGAACTGATCGAAGAACAGCAGCGCGCGCTGCCCCTGCGCGACCGAGGCGATCCGTCCCCGGAAAGCAGCCGCGCATGAGCTATCTTGAATACGCGCTGAAGACCGTTCCGAAGGGGCCGCGCAAGGTCTTGTACCTGAACTGGCCGCTGGTGCTGCTGCTGACAGCCATCGCCGCGATCGGGTTCACCATGCTCTATTCCGTCGCGGGGGGCGCGTTCACACCATGGGTCGAACCGCAGGCGAAACGGTTCGCCCTGGGCATGATGGCGATGTTCGTCATCGCCATGGTGCCGATCTGGTTCTGGCGCAATATGGCGGTGATGGGGTATCTGGTCGCCCTGATCCTGCTGGTCTGGGTCGAAGTCGCCGGCACCGTCGGCATGGGGGCGCAGCGCTGGATCGATCTGGGGTTCATGCGCCTGCAGCCGTCCGAGCTGATGAAAGTCACCCTGGTGATGATGCTGGCGGCCTATTACGACTGGCTGGATCTGAAAAAGACCTCGCACCCGCTCTGGGTGCTGATCCCTGTCCTGCTGATCCTTGTGCCGGTCGCTCTGGTGCTGAAGCAGCCGGATCTGGGCACCTCGATCCTGCTGGTGGTCGGCGGTGGCTTTGTAATGTTTCTGGCGGGCGTGCACTGGCTCTATTTCGCCGTTGTTACCGCTGGCGGGGGCAGCCTGATCTGGGCGGTCCTGACATCGCGGGGCACGGACTGGCAATTGCTGAAGGATTATCAGTTCCGGCGCATCGACACGTTCCTGGATCCGTCCAGCGACCCTCTGGGCGCCGGCTATCACATCACGCAATCCAAGATCGCGCTTGGATCCGGAGGCATCACCGGGCGCGGGTTCATGCAGGGCACGCAGAGCCGGCTGAACTTCCTGCCCGAGAAACACACCGATTTCATCTTCACGACCCTTGCGGAAGAATTCGGGTTCATCGGCGCCGCATCGCTGCTGGCGCTCTATACGCTGGTGCTTGTCTTCTGCATCTCCTCGGCGATCACCAACAAGGACCGCTTCGGATCGCTTCTGACGCTGGGCATCGCGGGAACTTTCTTCCTGTTCTTCGCGGTCAACATGTCCATGGTGATGGGCCTTGCGCCAGTCGTAGGGGTGCCTTTGCCGCTGGTGTCTTATGGCGGATCGGCGATGCTGGTGCTGCTGGTGGCGTTCGGGCTGGTGCAAAGCGCCCATGTCCACAAGCCGCGTTAACCAAGATCCGGGGCCGGATGTGTTTACCAAGATCCTATTTTCCGCCCCAAAGGGCATGTGGCAGACCTATGCACGCCCCCTGACCGCCGCGCTTGAAGCGACCGGGATCGGCGCTGAAATCGTGCTTTCGGCAGACGCTCCCGAGACGGTGGATTACATCATCTATGCCCCCGGCGGCGGGCTCGAGGATTTCACGCCCTTCAGCCGCGCCAAAGCGGTGTTGAGCCTGTGGGCCGGTGTGGACCGGATCGCCGCAAACCCGACCCTGACCCAGTCGCTGATCCGGCTGGTGGATCCCGAAGGATTGACTCAGGGCATGGTGGAATGGGTCACCGGGCATGTGCTGCGCCATCATCTGGGCATGGACCGGCACATCTTGAACCCGGATCATCGCTGGGATCAAACGCCGCCGCCCCTGGCTGGCGACCGGCATGTGACCGTGCTGGGGCTGGGCCAGCTTGGCGCGGCCTGCGCGCGGGCGCTTTCCGGCATCGGGTTTCAGGTAACCGGTTGGAGCCGTTCGAAGAAATCAATCCCCGGCATCGTCTGCGCTGATGGAATTGACGGCCTGAAATCAGTGCTGGAGACCGCCGAAATCGCCATCCTTCTGCTGCCGCGCACCCCTGCCACCGAAGGTCTTCTGAATGCGCAACGGCTTGGCTGGATGCCCCGGGGCGCCGTGATCCTGAACCCGGGGCGCGGCGCGCTGATCGACGATGCCGCCCTGCTGGCCGCGCTGGACAGCGGCCGGATCGGGCACGCAACGCTGGATGTCTTTCACACGGAACCGCTGCCGCCGGCGCACCCGTTCTGGAGCCACCCCCGTGTCACCGTCACGCCCCATATCGCGGCCGCCACCCGCCCGGAAACCGCGGCGCGCGCCGTGGTCCGCGCCATGGCGCAAATCGAAGCGGGCGCCACACCGCACCATCTGGTTGATCGCGCCCAGGGGTATTGATCTCCCCGAGGTAGCATTTGTTAACTAGAAGTTGAGCAATGCGTGGACCGGTCGGACAAATTTTAGTCGAATGGGGTCATCCAGGAGGTGACCCATGTTTAAGATTTCTCTGATCAGCGCAGCATTCCTGCTGTCCTTCAACGCCGCCAACGCGGCAACGTTCACGATCATCGACGACTTTTCGACCGGACAGGCCGAAATCGAAACCGATGTCAGCACCTTTCCCGCTGGCGTTGGCGCAACCGCGGCGGGCGGCGGCATTCTCGGCGGCAAGCGCGGCATGCGCGTTGTCAGCCAGCAGGCAGGCAACGGCTTCTATACCAGCTCTGCCGTGACCAACGATTTTCTGGTCTTTTCCAACAGCGCACTTGACGCCGGCGCGGTCAAACTCGGCTATGGCGGCGGTCTGGGGCTTGGCGGCTTCGACCTGACCTCGGCCGGACAGGCGACCGAATTCGTGATCGACCTGATCAGTTCGGACCTGCAGTTCGGCGTCCTCGTGCGCGCCAAGGACACCTACAACAACGTGTCGACCCTGCGGGCCAACATGCCCGGGCGCGGCGTGGCACCGACCGCCGTGAAGCTCGCCTTTACCGACTTTACCGGCAGCGCGGACCTGACCTCGCTCCACCAGCTGAGCTTTTCGTTCTTCAACGGCTCGGGCGATCTTGATTTCGTCATCGACGACATCACCACCGCAGGCGTGCCCCTCCCCAACCCGGTGCCTGGCCCCAGCCCCGTGCCGCTGCCCGCAGGCGCCGTGCTGCTGGCCACCGCATTGGGTGCGCTGAAGCTGCGCAGCCGCGCCCGAAACTGAGCGCTCACACATCGTGAAAAAGGGCGGCGCCACTTCGCGCCGCTTTTTTCATCCGGGCGTGTCTTCGTGCCAGCGCCACGGCCGGGTGTATTGGTTCAGCACATGCGCCAGCGCGGCGGCGTCAACATCGCCGTCGCGTTTCAGAACCGCCGTCAAACCCAGTTTCTTGTCGTCCACCACCGCTTCGACATGCACCGGCAATCCCGCATCCCGCAGCGCCGCATCATAGATCCGGCGGATCGCCCGTTTGCGCAGATCCGGCTTGAACACCTTGCCCACGGCGGTTTTCGGCAGCGCGTCCAGCACCTCGATATACTTCGGGATCGCCGCGCGTTCGTGGATGCGGCCACGGCAGAATTCGATCAGTTCCGCCGGAGAGGCCTCAGCACCGGCCACCAGTTCCACATAGGCACAGGGCAATTCCCCCGATCGCGCGTCGGGCTGGCCAATGGCCCCGACAACGGCGACAGCCGGATGGCCCGACAGCGCCTCTTCGATCTCGGCCGGGTCGATGTTGTGCCC
>JAGQRU010000291.1 GCA_020425105.1 Paracoccaceae bacterium | reverse complement strand
ACAACCGCGAACACGACCTGCTGGACAGCGACGATTATTACCAGTTCGAAGGCGGCGCCGCGGCCGCGGTCGGCCACCTGCAGGGCACCCGGCGGCCGGTCTATCACAACGACCATTCGCGCCCGGAACACCCCGTGATCCGAACCCTGGACGAAGAGATCGCCCGGGTGGTCCGGTCCCGGGTGGTGAACCCGAAATGGATCGCGGGCGTCAAGCGGCACGGGTACAAGGGCGCCTTCGAAATCGCAGCGACGGTCGATTACCTGTTCGCCTTCGCCGCCACCACCGGCGCGGTGCGCGGCCACCATTTCGACGCCGTGGAAGCCGCGTTTCTGGCCGATGACGACACCCGGGCCTTCATCGCCGAACACAATCCGGCGGCCTTGCGGGAACTGGCCGAACGTCTGCAGGAAGCCATCGACCGCGGCCTGTGGATCCCGCGATCCAACTCTGCCCGCGCACGGATCGACGCCGCCGCCGGAACGCCGGTCAGCGCGGCGTGACGATCAGGGGCGTCTGAACCCGCGACGGCGTCTGGCCGGGGCAGTCCAGCAGCGCCTCTGCCAGCACCCGGTCGCCATAAAGCGTGCCCGCGCGCACGAGGCACCCTGACGCCTGTTCCATCGCCACCTTCGCATGGGCAAGCATCTGCAATTTCGACGGCGCGCGCACCGGGCTGACACGCACCGCTTCGGCCCGCTGCCCGTCATGGCGCACCCGGAAGGTCAGACCGGCGACATCGACGTCCGTCATCGGCGCGTCCCACAAGGGCAGGCTGGGGCTGCTGCACCCGGCCAGAAACACGATCGCAAGACGGAACAGAGGATGAACTGTCATGGCCCGGATGTGCCGGATCTTGGTTAATACCGGCTGAAGACAAAAATGTCACAGCCATGGCAAAGGGCTTGCGCGACTCGCCCCACCCGCCTTACATATTCATTAATAAGAATGTGAAAGGATCTGCCATGACCTCCCGTCCCCTTGCCGCAGCGGAAGAGCGCTACTCTCCGCTCTATTTCCTCGCCTCGCTGGGTGCTGGCGGGCTGACCGTGACCTTCTTCATGTGGCTGCTGTTCTGGGTGCCGCATCCGGGCAAACCGGTGCCGGTCTTCGAAGACATCCAGACCGCCTTTCTGGGCGGCGCTCCGGCGCTGCAGGCGATGATCGTCGTCGCCATGGCCGCGATCGCCTTTTTCGGCGTTCTGAACCTGAAATCGCTGATCTGGAACCTGGGCCAGATGCGCAAATTCACCCGCGCCGCCGGGTTCGACGCCTTTCGCGCCTCGAACGCCGAAACCCAGATGATGGCCCTGCCGCTGGCCCTGGCGATGAGCGTCAACGCGGGCTTCATCCTGGGACTGGTCTTTGTGCCCGGGCTGTGGAGCGTCACCGAATATCTGTTCCCGCTGGCTATGGCCGCCTTTCTGGCCATCGGCGTGCTGGCCTTCCGGCTGCTGGGCGCGTTTCTGGGCCGGGTGATCGGTGAGGGCGGGTTCGACCACGGCGCCAACAACTCCTTCGCCCAGAAGCTGCCGGCCTTCGCGCTGGCCATGGTGGGGGTCGGCCTGTCGGCGCCGGCGTCGATGTCCACCAACGCCCTGACCGTGGGCACGAGCCTGGTGCTGTCGACCTTCTTCCTGGCCGCCGCCGCCGTGATCGCGCTGATCGCGCTGGTCATGGGCATCCACGCGATGATGGAAAAAGGCGTCGCGCCCGAAGCCGCGCCGACGCTGATGGTGATCGTGCCTATTCTGACCGTTCTGGGCATTCTGCTGCTGCGCCAGGATCACGGCCTGCACACGCAGTTCGAGGTGCATAGCGGCGCGGGCGATACGCTGGTTCTGCTCAGCCGGATCCTGTCGGTGCAGGTCCTGTTCGCGCTCTTCGGGGTCTTCGTGCTGGCCCGCATCGGATACTGGAAACGATTCGTGTTCGGCGCCGAAACCTCGGCCGGAGCCTATGCCCTGATTTGCCCGGGCGTCGCGCTGTCGGTGATGGTGCAGTTCTGGCTGAACAAGGGCCTGGTCGCCACCGGGCTGGTCGCGAAATTCGGCGTGGCCTACTGGGCGATCTCGGGCGTCGCGGTCGCCATGCAACTCGCGATGATCGCACTGGTTCTTTACCTCAACCGCCGTCATTTCCGTGCCGCGCCCCGCAGCGCCGTGGCGCAGCCCGCGGAATAGACGCCGACCCCAATGCCCCCCAGCCGCCCGCGCAGGCCCCCGCGCGGGCGGCTTCTTGCGTTTGGCGGCGGCCGCGCTAGGGTTCCCGGGTCCAGCCCGGAGACGCGCCCCGTGATCCATGCTTTCGCCCTGTTACTGCTGTGCCAGCTTGCCGGAGAAATCGCCGCCCGTGCCAGCGGCCTGCCGGTTCCCGGCCCCGTTCTGGGGATGATCCTTCTGACCGTCCTGCTGATCACCCTGCCCGGGCTTGCCGACCGGGTGCGCGGGGTGGCGCAGGGCCTTCTTTCGCACCTGTCGCTGCTTTTCGTGCCCGCCGGTGTCGGCGTGGTGGCGCATCTCGACAAGCTGGGCCCGGACGGACCTGCCCTGCTGGCCGCGCTTTTCATTTCTGCCATCGCCGGGCTGTCGGTAACGGTCCTGACCTTCGCCGCGATGCTGCGCCTGACCCGCAACACAGATGAGGCGCCCCGTGCCGGTTACTGACATCTGGACCTATCTGTCCGAAGGCCCGCTGGTCTGGCTGACCGCGACCATCCTTGCCTATATGGTGGGCGACGCGCTGTTTCGCGCCTCCGGCGGGCGGCCCCTGGTCAATCCGGTGCTGATCGCCATCGTCTTGCTCTCCGCGCTGCTGCTGAGCACCGGAACCGCCTACGGCACCTATTTCGAAGGCGCGCAATTCGTGCACTTCCTGCTGGGCCCGTCCACCGTGGCGCTGGCGCTGCCCCTGTTCGAAAACCGCCGCCACGTGATGCGCACCGCCCTGCCCATGGCGGTCGCGCTGGTTGCGGGATCGCTGGTGTCGATGCTGCTGGGGCTGGGGATCGGCTGGGTGCTCGGGCTGCGGGGCATATCGCTTCTGTCGCTGGGACCGAAATCGGCCACCAGCCCGATTGCCATCGGCGTGGCCGAGCAGATCGGCGCCGCGCCGTCCCTGACCGCCGCACTGGTCATCCTGACCGGCATCTTCGGCGCGGTGACGGTGACGCCGCTCTTCAACCTGCTCAGGGTGCGGGATTATCGCGCCCGGGGGTTCGCCGCCGGCGCCATCACCAGCGGCATCGGCACCGCCCGGGCGCTGCAGGTCAATCCCACCGCCGGCGCCTTTGCCGGGGTGGGCATGGGGCTGAACGCGCTTTTTACCGCGCTGGCCGCGCCCTATGTGATCCCGTGGATCTTCGGCTGACCGGCACGCGGCAAAGCCGGTGGACGCGGACGCCCGCGCGGGTATTCTGGCCCGCACCGGAGCGCACCCGACCGCGCCGGCACACCGCTTGACCGAGGACGCAGATGACCGACACCCCCGCCCAGGACGACCTGGCCCGCCACGCCGCCAAGATGGCCAAGAAAAAGGCCGCCCGCGAAAAGATCATGGCCACCAAATCCGATCAGAAGGGGCTGATCATCGTCCATACGGGCAAGGGCAAGGGCAAAAGCTCGGCCGCGTTCGGCATGATCTTCCGCTGCATCGCGCACCAGATGCCCTGCGCCGTGGTGCAGTTCATCAAGGGCGGCATGTCCACCGGCGAACGGGATCTGATCCTCGACCGCTTCACCGATATCTGCCAGTTCCACACAATGGGCGAAGGGTTTACCTGGGAAACCCAGGACAAGGCGCGCGACACCGAAATGGCCCAGGCCGCCTGGGAAAAGGCCAAGGACCTGATCCGGGACCCCGCCATCCGCATGGTGCTTCTGGACGAAATCAACATCGCCCTGCGCTATGATTATCTGGATATCGACGACGTCGTCGCCTTCCTGCAGACCGAAAAACCCGACATGACCCACGTGGTGCTGACCGGGCGCAACGCCAAGGACGCGCTGATCGAGATCGCCGATCTGGTGACGGAAATGGAGCTGGTCAAGCACCCGTTCCGCGCCGGGATCAAGGCCCAGATCGGGGTCGAATACTGATCGCCACGGGCCGCGGCGCAAGGCTCACAGATTGTCGGCCACGCGGAAGCCGTCGGGGATCGCATCCACATCGTCGATGACCAGATCGGCCATCACCTGCCCGACCTTCGGCGCCACGCCGAAGCCGATCTTGAACCCGCCATTGGCGATATAGATGCCCGGACGGTTCGGGTGACGGCCCAGCATCGGCGCCCGCGACCGGG
>JAGQRU010000290.1:8174-8341 GCA_020425105.1 Paracoccaceae bacterium | reverse complement strand
GTTCGGCTTCAACGGCGGCTCGCAGTTGGCCATGGGGTCCATCAGCGACGTGGCCGACGTGTCGCGGATCTTCTCGAACACCAACGCCGCCGCTGCCGGCGGGGCGATCTCGACCCTGCTGCTGACGCAGATCCTGTACCGCAAGCCTGACCTTACCATGGTGCTGA
>JAGQRU010000290.1:0-8006 GCA_020425105.1 Paracoccaceae bacterium | reverse complement strand
CTGCGGCATCTGGGGCACCATCGCGGTGGTTCTGACCAACAGCGAAACCGACATCGTGACCCAGCTTTACGGTATCGCGACCATCGGCATCTTCACCATCGTGTCCTCTGCCGTCGTGTGGTTCATCCTGGCCGGTGTCATGGGCATCCGGGTTCCCGAGGAAGACGAAATCAACGGTCTGGACATGGCGGAACTGGGGATGGAAGCCTATCCGGAATTCGCCAAGGGCTGATGCACCTTCCCATCTGACTTGGCTTTGGCCTGGGCGTTCGCGCCCGGGCTTTTTCATGTCTCGGGGTCGGCGTCGCGCCATTGTCCCGGCGCCAGCCCGTTCAGGGTCCAGGCGCCGATGCGGGCGCGGATCAGGCGCAGGGTCGGATGCCCGACCGCCGCGGTCATGCGCCGAACCTGCCGGTTGCGGCCTTCGCGCAGGGTCAGGGCGATCCAGCTGTCAGGAATGTTGCGCCGCACCCGGATCGGCGGATCCCGGTCCCACAGGCCGGGCGGGGCCGGAATGGCCCGGGCCTCGGCCGGGCGGGTCAGCCCGTCTTTCAGCATCACCCCGGTGCTGAGCGCCTTCAGCGCCGCCGCATCCGGGATGCCTTCGACCTGCGCCCAATAGGTCTTGGCCATCTTGTGTCTGGGATCGGCAATCCGGGCTTGCAGGCGTCCGTCATCGGTCAGCAGCAGCAGCCCTTCGCTGTCACGGTCCAGCCGCCCGGCTGGGTAGACCCCCGGCACATCGACATAACCCGACAGGGTGGCGCGCGGTGCATCGGCTTGCGCGCCGTCCGTGAACTGGGACAGCACGCCATACGGCTTGTTGAACAGGATCACCCGTCCGCCGCCCTTCGGCGGGCGGGGGCGCGGCACGCGCGGGCTGGGGGTCCGCGGCTTCGGCGGCCGGCTCAGCCGGTGGCGACCTCCAGATCGCCATACATGCCCCATTCGGCCCAGGATCCATCGTAAAGCGCATGATCCGTCTTGCCGATCCGGTCCAGCGCCAGATTGATGATCGCGGCGGTGACGCCGGAGCCGCAGCTGGTGATCGCGGGCTTGGTCAGATCCACCTCTGCTGCGGCAAAGGCCGCGCGCAGCCCGTCGGCATCCTTCATCGTGCCGTCGGCGTTCAGCAAGGTGCCGTAGGGGAGGTTCTTCGCCCCGGGGATATGCCCCGACCGCAGGCCTTCCCGCGGTTCCGGCACGGTGCCGGCAAAGCGTTCCGCCGACCGCGCGTCGATGATTTCGTGATCGCCGAGCTTGGAGGCGCGCGCAACCTGGGTCACGTCGCGCACCAGATGGGCCTGGCGCTGCACCGTCATGTGCCGGTCGCGGATCATCGGCGGCAGGTCTTCCAGCTCCCGGCCTTCGGCTTTCCATTTCGGCAGCCCGCCGTCCAGCACCGCCACATCGGCCTTGCCCATGAGCCGGAACAGCCACCAGACACGGGCGGCCGAAAACAGCCCCGCCCCGTCATAGACCACCACCTGATGCCCGTCGCCGACGCCCAGCTTGCGCAGGCGCGACATGAATTTCTCGACCGGCGGCGCCATATGCGGCAGGTCCGACCGGTGGTCGGAAATGTCGTCGATATCGAAGAAGCGCGCGCTGGGGATATGGCCTGCGTTGTATTCGGTGCGCCCGTCGCGCCCGTCATCGGGCATGTACCACGACGCATCCAGAATGCGCAGATCCGGGTCCCGCAGATGCGCGGCAAGCCAGTCGGTGGAAACGAGTGTCTTTGGGTCACTATGGGGCATGGAAGGCTCTTCGTTTCGACAGTTCACTATTGCTAGACGGCAAGGCAGGGCGGTGCAAGCCTGTGGACCCTAGGTTAAGTAAACCTAGGCGAAATCAGCCATCCTGACGCAGCAAACGCTGTTTTTGCCGCTGCCAATCCCGCTTTGCCTCAGTTGCGCGCTTGTCGTGGGTCTTCTTGCCCTTGGCGATGCCGATTTTGACTTTCACGAAGCCGCGGTGATTGAAATACATGACCAGCGGCACAAGGGTCATCCCGTCCCGCTGGGTCGCGGACCAGAGCCGCGACAGTTCGCGCTTCGACGCCAGCAGCTTGCGCCGCCGGCGTTCCTCATGGCCCCATGTCTTGGCTTGCCCGTAGGGGGCGATATAGGCGTTGACCAGCCACAATTCGCCATTCTCGACCGCCGCATAGCTGTCGGCGATGTTGGACCCGCCCGCGCGCAGGGATTTGACCTCGGACCCCTGCAGAACGATCCCGCATTCGAGGTCGTCCTCGATTGCGTAATCGTAGCGGGCCCGCCGGTTTTCGGCGATCACCTTGTAGTTGGGGTTCTGTTTGTCCTTGGCCATGGTCGCCGGGATATAAGCCTTCGCGCGGCCGGAGCCAAGCGCGATCAGCGGCCGGTGCCGGAAGGCTGGGCGGCCCGCCCGCTTGCGCGGAAGGGCCTGGCGTCTGCGGGCGCAGGCCCGGCGGTGCCGTTAGTGGATCAGTCCCGCGTGCCGCATCGCCGCGTCGATTCGGTCGCGTACCGGCTGGGTGACCGGCAGCAGCGGCAGGCGGACCTCTTCTTCGCACAGGCCCAGCCGGGACATGGCGTATTTGGCCCCGGCCAGCCCGGGTTCCAGGAAGATCGCCGTGTGCAGCGGCATCAGCTTGTCCTGAATGGCCAGCGCGGCGGCATAATCGCCGTTCAGCGTCGCCTCCTGAAACTGCGCGCACATGGAGGGCGCCACGTTCGCGGTCACCGAGATGCAGCCCACGCCGCCATGGGCATTGAAGCCAAGCGCCGTGGCGTCTTCGCCCGACAGCTGCAAAAAGCCCGCGCCGCAGCTGGCGCGCTGCAGGCTGACCCGGGCCAGATCGCCGGTGGCGTCCTTCACCCCGACGATCCGCGGCAGTTTCGCCAGTTCGCCCATGGTGGCCGGGGTCATGTCCACCACCGACCGGCCGGGGATGTTATAGATGACGATGGGCAGGGTGCAGCAATCGTGCAGCGCCTGGAAATGCGCGATCAGCCCGGCCTGAGTCGGCTTGTTGTAATAAGGCGTCACGATCAGGGCCGCATCCGCCCCGACGCTTTCGGCGTAACGGATCAGGCGAATGCCTTCGGCGGTGTTGTTCGACCCGGCGCCGGCGACCACGGGCACGCGCCCCGCCGCGGCTTTCACCACGGTTTCGATCACCAGTTCATGTTCCTCATGGCTCAGCGTCGGGCTTTCGCCGGTCGTGCCCACCGGCACCAGCCCGTGCGAGCCCTGATCGATCTGCCAGTCGACAAGCTTCTTCAGCGTGTCCAGATCCACCGCACCGTCCTTGAACGGGGTTACCAGGGCTGGAAGAGACCCTTTGATCATAGCACGCTCCTTCATCAATCCGATCCGGGAAGGGTTTCCCGGCGTTCAGGTGCGCGGAACCTAGCGGGGCTTTGCGGAATTGCCAAGATTTTGAGTTGCGCCTCTTGGGCGCGCAGCTAGGTTGCGCCGCGACTCTTTATTCCAAGGATCGATCATGAGCCCCGCCGCCACCGTTTGCCGACTTCTTTTCGTCGCCGTTCTGTCCGTCGGGGCGGCCCCGGGCCGGGCGGATCTGGCCCAGGCGATGGATCTGGTGCGGGCGCGGAACTGGGATGCCGCCGACCGTGCCGTGGCGGGCGACGGCGCCGAGGCCCGCGCGGTCATCACCTGGCACCGGCTGCGGGCCCAGCAGGGCAGCTTTGCCGAATATCTGGATTTCCTGCAGACCCATGGCGACTGGCCGGGGATGCCCTTTCTGCTGAAGCGCGGCGAATCTGAGATTCCTTCCAATGCCAGTCCCGATGCGGTGCTGCGCTATTTCGCCGATCAGCTGCCGCAGACGGGAACCGGGTCGCTGCGGTTTTCGGTGGCGTTGGAAAGCCTTGGCCGCGGGGATGAGGCCCGGTCCGAAGCCGTTCGCGCGTGGCGCACGCTCAGCCTGTCGGCGACCGAGGAAAGCACCATGCTGGCGCGGTACGGGGCGGCGCTGGCGCCGCATCACGTGGCGCGGATGGACGACCTGTTGTGGAACGGACGGCTGGAGGACGCGGCGCGGATGCGGCCGCGGGTGCCCGAAGGCTGGCGGCGGTTGCACGATGCCCGCGTCGGTCTGCGCCGCGACGCGCCGGGCGTCGATGGGTTGATCGCGGCAGTGCCTGCCGATCTGGCCGGCGATCCGGGGCTGGCTTTCGAACGCGCCCAGTGGCGGTTCCGCAAGGACCGCGACGACGATGCGCTGGCGCTGGTGCTGGAACGCTCGGCCAGCGCAGAACGGCTGGGGCGGCCGGAAATGTGGGCGCCGCGCAGGCGCAATCTGGCGCGCGAACTGATGCGCAATGGCCGCCCGCGCGAAGCCTATCTTCTGGCGTCGCAGCACAAGCTGACCGTAGGCAACGATTTCGCCGATCTGGAATGGCTGTCCGGGTATCTCGCCTTGCGCAAGCTGAATGAACCGGGGGCGGCGCTGCATCACTTCCAAAGGTTCCGCGCGGCGGTGCAAAGCCCCATCAGTCTGGGCCGTGCCGGATATTGGGAAGGCCGCGCGCGCGAAGCGTTGGGTCAGGCCGACGCGGCGCGGGACGCCTATCGCTTCGGCGCGGAATATCAGGCGAGCTTCTATGGCCAGCTTGCCGCCGAAAAGGCCAGCGTTCCGATGGATCCGGGATTGGCCGGGCAGGTGATCTATCCGGTCCAGCGCCGGTCGCCGCTGCTGCGCAATTCCGTCTATCGCGCGGGCGTGGCGCTCGACAAGGCGGGCGAGATGGTGCTGGCGGGCCGGTTCTTTGCCCATCTGGCCGAAAGCCTGCCGCGCGGAGAGATCGGCGCGCTGCTGACGCTGACCGAACAATTGGGCGAGCCCTATATCCAGCTGGCCATCGCCAAGCGTGCGGCCTCAGACGGGCACACGCTGCACCGGGCCTATTTCCCGCTGATGGACATTTCGACCGCGAACCGGCCGGGGGTGGAGCCGGAACTGGCGCTGTCGATCGCGCGGCGCGAGAGCGAATTCAATCCGAAGGTGATCAGCCCGGCGGGCGCGCGCGGGTTGATGCAGGTGATGCCGGGCACGGCGCAGGATACGGCGCGCGCCAACGGCATGCCCTATTCGCTGCCGCGCCTGACCGAGGATCCGGCCTATAACGCAGCGCTCGGCACCGCCTATCTGTCGAAGCTGCGGGGCATGTTCGGCGCCAACACCGCGCTGGTGGCGGCGGGCTATAACGCCGGGCCGCGCCGTCCGCCGCAATGGATTGCCGCCTATGGCGATCCCAGATCGTCGAAGGTCGATGCGGTGGACTGGATCGAAAGCCTGCCCTTCCGGGAAACCCGCGATTACGTGATGCGGGTGACCGAATGCCTTGGCCCCTATCGCGCGCGGCTGGCCGGGGCGCCGGTGGCGCTGACGCTCGGTCAGGATCTGAAAAAGCGCTAGCCCGGGGCCGCGCGGCGCTGCCGCGCCCGCCACAGGGTGAAAAGCCCGGCGGCAACGACGATCAGCGCGCCCAGAACGACGTTCCAGCGCAGGGTTTCGCCGAAGATCGTGATGCCAAGCGCCGAGGCGAAGACCAGCTGCAGATAGGCGAAGGGCTGAACCGCGCTGGCTTCGGCCACTGCGTAGCAGCGGATCAGCAGCCAGTGCCCCAGGGCGCCGCAGAGGCAGAGGCCAACGAGCCAGAACCAGTCCGCCCGCGCCACCGGCTGCCAGTTCCAGACCCCGACACAGGTCATCGCCACGGCACCGGCCACGCCGGTCCAGAAAAAGCTGGTGGCGGCGCTGTCGCGCCGGGCGACATACCGGGTCAGCAGACCGTATCCGGCAAACATCGTCGCGGCGCACAGCGGGATCAGCGCGGCGGGCTGCATCATGCCGCTGCCCGGGCGCAGGACGACCAGAATACCCACGAACCCGGCCCCAATGGCCAGCCAGCGCCGCCAGCCCACCGTTTCGCCCAGAACCGGGCCGGACAGGGCGGCGACGATCAGCGGATAGGCGGTGAACACCGCATGGGTTTCAACCAGCCCCAGAACCACGAAAGATGCGGCCATCACGGAAATTTCCGCTGCCAGAAGCACGCCGCGCAGGATTTGCAGGCGCGGCTGCGGGGTGCGGGCGGCGGCGCGCAGACCGCCGGGGGCGCGCGCGGCCAGCGTCAGGACGAAGAGCGCAAAGAACCAATAGCGGATCATCACCACCATCAGGATGTTGTATTCCGCGGCCAGATGCCGGGTCATCGCGTCCTGAACGGAAAAGACGAAGGTGGTCGCGACCATCAGCGCGATCCCCAGCCGCGTGCTGGCATCGCTTGGGGGGACGGTGGCGGATGCGCCTGTGGCGTGGCTCACATCAGACAGCCGAGCGTCATGTGACGCTTGCGGCCGAATCCGGGCACCCGGTCAACGGTGAAGCCGGCGGCCTCCAGCGCCCTGCGCACGAAGCCCGCGGCGGTGTAGGTGGCGCAGGTGCCGCCCTGCGCGGTGTGCAGCGCGACTTCGGTCATCAGCGGCGCTTCCCACAGCTCAGGATTGCGCGCGGGCGCGAAGCCGTCGAGAAACCACGCATCGGCCAGTCCCTGCCAGCGGCTGAGCGTTTCGCGGGCGTCGCCGATGATGATGCGGGCGTTCAGGTCGTCGGTGATCACGCTGGTGTCGCCGCGGGCCCAGGCATCAATCAGCGGATCCGCCGCGGCGCGCACTTCGGGAAAGGCGCGCAGTGCGGTGTCGATCTCGTCCGCCATCAGGGGATAGGCTTCGAAGCCGGTATAATACAGCTGTCCCGGCGTGCCGCTCTGGCGCCACGCCAAGAGCGCGGCGATCAGGTTCAGCCCGGTCCCGAACCCCAGTTCGGCCACATGAAACCCGGGCCGGAACCTGTCAGGCAGCCGGTTTCCCGCCAGGAAAACGTGCCGCGTTTCGGACAGCCCGTCCTCTAGCGAGTAATAAGGATCGTCGAAAACCTTCGAGACGGGAACACCGTCCGGTTTCCATTCAAGTGCAGCGGTTTCACTTGTCATTGCTGGAATCCAGGGGCCTTTTCAGATTACACCGAACTTCCACCTCCGCTTCAAATGCGACAATTGCACGAATGTCAAATTTGTTAAACCTATCCGAAAGGATATTAGGATGAGCAGGCCTCGAATCACCATTTTTGGCGCCGGGATATTCGGTCTGAGCGTCGCGTTTTTCTGTTTGAAAAAAGGCGCTTATGTGCGGGTGGTGGAAAAGCGCCGGGTGGGCGCCGGGGCCAGCGGCGGCGTGGTCGGCGCGCTTTCGCCGCACATACCTGAAAATTGGAATGCGAAGAAGGAATTCCAGCTGGAAAGCCTTGTCATGGCTCAGGATTTCTGGGCCGATGTGGCGGCGATCTCCGGGCACGACCCGGGCTATGCGCGCGTTGGGCGGCTGCAATCTTTGGGCGATGACCGGGCGGTGGCTCTGGCCTTGGCGCGCGGCATCGGCGCCGACAACCTGTGGTGCGGCAAGGCCCGCTGGCAGGTGGTCCCGGCCGACACGGCCGGTCCGTGGGCGCCGGTTTCGGCCACGGGTCTGCTGGTCCACGACACGCTGAGCGCGCGGGTCCATCCGCAACAGGCGAGCGCTGCTTTGGCGGCGGCGGTGACGGCGATGGGCGGTGAGATCACCGACACGCCGCCGGACGCGCCCGGGCGGGAGGTCTGGGCGACGGGCCATGAAGGGCTGGCCGCGTTGTCCCAAGATCTGGGCCGGACGGTGGGCAACGGGGTGAAAGGGCAGGGCGCGCTTCTGGCGCTGGACCGGGCCGGCGCACCGCAGCTTTACGGCGACGGCATCCATATCGTTCCGCATGGCGATGGCACCGTGGCGGTGGGATCGACCAGCGAACGCGACTTCGACGATCCCGACAGCACCGATGCCCAGTTGCAGACCGTCGTCGATAAGGCGCGGCAGCTTTGCCCGGATCTGGCCCATGCGCCGGTGATCGCGCGCTGGGCGGGTGTGCGCCCCCGGGCCCGGTCGCGGGCGCCGATGCTGGG
>JAGQRU010000034.1:1419-9482 GCA_020425105.1 Paracoccaceae bacterium | reverse complement strand
CCGCCATTTGTCAACATGACCTAGCAGAACGCCGCCTTGAACTGGAAGCCGAGGACGCCGCCCGCAAAACGGAGGTCTTCTTGGCCAGAGCCATGGCCTGCAAAAGATTATACCACGATGATCAAGATACCGCGTTGCTTCATGACGGATGCTACGACTTCTTTATGCACTACGGCCTTCCCAAAAATAAATCTGATCCGCAACATTGAAGTGTTCGTTTGTTGATCATTAAAAAATATATAGGCACTATAGAAAAAGATTCAGCGCCTTAGGCAGTCTACGCAGGAAGCGCAAATTCGCAACCGAGAACTTAGCCTCTATGGTCCCAAACGAAACTCGGCCGACGGTCCGTGAGGCGCCTAGCCCCGCTCCGTCATGCCGATTGCGCGCGTGCGACAGCTTTTGACTGCGCACTTTTGGTAAACCTTTGCGGTACGCATTCGATGCGACAGGGACGCGGTTCGCGGTCCACCCTCGGGCCGGTCGCCTCCCTCAGTTCATCACATCGCTAGGTGTGGCTGTGCCATTGCCCCGGCTATGATCGCCACCGTGCCGCAGGATTTTTGCCGTCGAATGGGGCAATCCCCTCATGGTGCCGCAAGGACAGGCTGCTAAGCTGCGGCATACTCAAGATGGAGATTCCGGATGAAACGTTCTTCCCTCGCCCTTCTGGCCGCTCTGCCGGTACTGGCCGCCTGCGTGGTCCCCGCGCCCTATGTGTCCGCCTATAACGGCGCCAGCGTGAACATCACCCTGCCCGTGGGCGGCGCGGTGGGCAGCGCCTATACGCTCGCCACGCAGACCTGTCAGCGCGGCGGCAAGGGCACGTCGGAACTGGCATCGTCCAAGGTCCTGCCGAATTACGGCGGCACGGAATTCCTGTTCCTCTGCCTCGACTGAGCCTGTCCGGGCGGGCGCCGCCCCTATGCGGGCGCCCGATGCGCGGCACAGCTTTTCCCTACGCCCGATTTCGGACTTGGCGCGGGGCGCCGCGCTGCCTAGGTTGACCCCATGTTCGGCACCCTTCTCCAAGGCCTGTTGGCCCCCGATCCCGCGCCCCTGACCGATAGCGATGCGCGGCTGGCGCTGGCCGCGCTGCTGGTGCGGGTGGCGCGCTCCGATGGCGATTACGCCAGCGAGGAAATCGCCCGCATCGACCGGATCCTGGCGGCACGCTACGGGCTGTCCCCGTTCGAAGCGACGGCCCTGCGGCGTCAGGCCGAAGCGCTTGAAGCCGAGGCCCCCGACACCGTCCGCTTCACCCGCGCGATCAAGGATGCGGTGCCCTATGACGACCGGGTGGCGGTGATCGAAGCGCTGTGGGACGTGGTTCTGGCCGACGGGACCCGCGATGACGAGGAAGACAGCCTTCTGCGCATGGTGGCCAGTTTCCTTGGCATCAACGACCGCGACAGCAACCTTGCGCGCCAGCGTGTCCAGTCCCGCGGCTGATCGCCCGGCCGACCAAAAATAAGGCTCTTGACAGAAAATCCTGCGACTGACGCCGCGCCCCCATTGCAATCCCCCGCCATTTTGCCCGTAATCGCGATGCTTTTGGAAGCAAGGGGTGCGGCGGAGTGACAACCAAACCGGTCATCGAAATCCGGGACCTTCACAAGTCCTATGGCGCGCTGCAGGTGCTCAAGGGCGTCTCGATCAGCGCCCATCGGGGCGACGTGGTGTCCCTGATCGGGTCGTCCGGGTCCGGGAAATCCACACTGCTGCGCTGCGCCAACCTGCTGGAAGACAGTCAGGCCGGCGAAATTCTGTTCGATGGCACCCCCATCGCCTGGCACGGCACCGGGCAAAACCGCCGCCCCGCCGACGGCAAGCAGGTGCTGCGGGTGCGCACCAACCTGTCGATGGTTTTTCAGCAGTTCAACCTGTGGGCCCATCTGACCATCCTGCAAAACGTGATGGAAGCCCCTGTCACCGTGCTGCGTCAGGAGCGGGCGGAGGTGGAGGCGCGGGCCCGCTCCCTGCTCGACAAGGTCGGCATCGGCGACAAATGCGACGTCTATCCGGCGCAGCTGTCCGGCGGGCAGCAGCAGCGCGCCGCCATCGCCCGCGCCCTGGCCATGGAACCGCAGGCATTGCTCTTCGACGAGCCGACATCGGCCCTGGATCCCGAACTGGAACAGGAAGTGATCCGGGTGATCAAGGATCTGGCCGCCGAGGGCCGCACCATGCTGATCGTCACCCATGACATGCGCATGGCGCGGGACATGTCCACCCACGTGGTGTTCCTGCATCAAGGTCTGATCGAAGAGGAAGGCCCGCCGGACCTAGTCTTCGGAGCGCCCAAATCGGAACGGCTGCGGCAGTTCCTGTCCCATTCCGAACCGGCCTGACCGGCCGCGTTCCCATCCCGATAACCAAAAAAGGGGAGCCCTTCATGAAACGCATTCTTCTTGGAACCGCAGCGCTGGCATTGTCGGCATCGGTCGTCAGCGCCGAAGTGGTCCGGATGGGCACCGAAGGCGCCTATCCTCCGTACAACTTCATCAACGACGCCGGCCATGTGGACGGGTTCGACATCGCCGTCGGCAACGAATTGTGCAAACGCGCCGCGCTGACCTGCGAATGGGCGACCAACGAATGGGACAGCATCATCCCCAATCTGGTGTCGGGCAATTACGACACCATCATGGCGGGCATGTCGATTACCGCGGAACGTGACGCGGTGATCGATTTCACCCAGAACTACTTCCCGCCCGATCCGTCGGTCTTTGTCGGCCTGTCTGACAATATCGACCTGCCCCACGCGGTTATCGCCGCTCAAACCGGCACCATTCAGGCCGCGCATGTGGCCGAAACCGGCGCGACGCTTGTGGAATTCGCCACGCCCGATGAAACGGTCGCGGCTGTGCGCAATGGCGAGGTGGACGCGGTGCTGGCCGACAAGGCATTCCTTGCACCAATCGTCGATGAGGATTCCGAGCTGATGATGATCGGACCCGATGTGTTCCTGGGCGAAGGCATGGGCGTCGGGGTCCGCGAAAGCGATACAGAACTGAAGGAAAAGCTGAACGCCGCCATTCAGTCGATGAAGGACGACGGCAGCCTGAATGAACTGATCGAAAAATGGCTGCCGGGAGCGGCAACTTTCTGAACGTGACGCCCCGCAGGGCGGCCCCACCGCCCTGCGGCACGGCGGAGGGGCCTGCCCGACGCGACAGGTGATGACATCGCCTGACCGCAACGCCATACTGGCACAACTGAATTTTGCCCGATCGGTCCCGCGCCCAGTGTTCGACTTCTGCACCGACCCTTCCCTGCTTGACGATCTGCCCTGGCTTGCCTGCTATCTGAGCACCGGCAAGCACATGGCGTTTTACGGGTCGTTCATTACGGTGCTGGTGCTGCTGGCCATTACGGCCCCGATCGCGCTGGCCTTCGGGTTTGGCGGCGCTATGGCGGCCCGGTCGTCCTTTGCGCCGCTGCGCTGGTTCGGCAAAGCCTATACCGCGATGGTGCGCGGGGTGCCGGACATCGCTTTTTTCCTGTTCGTGCCCATCGCCATGGATCAGGGGCTGGAATGGCTTCGCCACAAGGTCAAATGTCCTGACTGGGATTTGCCGGTCCGGCAGGGCAACGATTTTGTCGTCTGCGATGCCGCAAAGCTTCCCCTGTCCAGTTCGCCCCAATGGGTGCATGAAGGGTACGGGTTTGCCCTGGCGGTGGCGGCTTTCGCCGTGGTCTTCGGCGCCTTTGCCGCCAATGTGCTTTACGGCGCCATGCAAGCCGTGCCGCGCGGACAGGTGGAAACCGGCGAGGCCTATGGCATGACCGCGCGCCAAACCTTCTGGCGCATCGTGGTGCCGCAAATGTGGGTCTTCGCCCTGCCCGGCCTGTCCAATCTGTGGCTGATCCTGGTCAAGGCGACACCGCTTCTGTTTCTGCTGGGCGTCGAAGACATCGTCTATTGGGCGCGCGAACTGGGCGGGTCGAAGACATCGACCTTCACCTATCCGCATTCCGACTGGCGGCTCTATTATTTCCTTGCCCTGCTCGTCTTCTATCTGCTGCTGACGCAGATATCGGAAAAGATCTTCGGCCGGCTGTCGCGGCGCCTGTCCCATGGACAGGCAACGCTCGGTGGCGAAGCCCAGCGGAAGGCCGCGGTATGAGCTGCTGGCAAACCGTTCAGGATTACGGACTGCGGTCGCTGGGCATCGGCGAACGGCTGCTGCCCAAGGCAGATTTCACGCTCTGCCAGCAATTCACCCTGATCGGGTCCGGCATGCTGTGGAACATCTATTTCGGGGTTCTGGCGCTTGGGCTGGGCTTTTTCATGGCCACGGCGCTGGCGCTTGGCAAGGCATCGCCCAGCCCGTTGATCCGCAAGCCGTCGGACTGGTTCATTTTCCTGTTTCGCGGATCGCCGTTGTTCATCCAGTTCTTTCTGGCCTACGAGGCGTTCGTGCTGTTGCCCCGCAACGGGATCGACATCCCGCTGGGCATCGTCACCCTGACCGCTGAAACGAGATGGCTGACCAAAGCCTGGGCCGGGGCGCTGATCGTTCTGTTTCTGAACACGTCGGCTTATGCGGGAGAGATCTTTTATGGCGCACTGCAATCGGTGCCGAAGGGCGAACTGGAGGCGGCCGATGCCTATGGCATGACGGGCTGGTCGAAATTCCGCCGTATCACCTGGCCGACGATGCTCCGGCTTGCCTGGCCCGCCTATACCAACGAAGCGATCTTTCTGTTTCACGCCACGGCGCTGGTCTTCTTCTCAGGCTTTCCAGCCTGGCGGCAGCAAGGGGACGCGCTGTATTACGCATCCTATTTCGCCGACAAGACGTTCAACCCTTTCATTCCCTATCCAATCTTCGCGGGCTATTTCGTCCTGCTCACACTCAGCGTGATTGTCGTGTTCGGCGCCATCAACCGCCGCCTGAACCGGCATCTTGCCACAGAAAGACGGTCGCGGCTGCGGCTGCGCCCACAGATCATCCGGTAACTGCCCATGGAAATCGACACCCCAAGCCTGCGCACCGCCTGTGCCGATCTGAACGGCCAGATGCGCGGCAAACGCCTGCCCGCGCGCGAAGCCGCGAAGCTGGAATTCACCGGCCAGCGGATGCCCTTATCGGCCCTGTCGCTGGATATCTGGGGCCGGGATATCGAAAAAAGTCCGCTGGTCTTCGCCTCGGGCGACGCTGATGGGCAATTGCGCTGCACCGACCGCGGCCCGGTTCTGATGCCGTGGCTGGTAGAACCGGCGACACTGGTCCCGATGTGGATGTTTACCGAAGACGGCGCGCCGTTCGATGCCGATCCGCGCCACGCGCTGTCCCGTGTGCTGACACGCTATGCCCGGCGCGGTTGGAAAGTCATGGCCGCGACCGAGCTGGAATTCACTCTGGTGGACGACAGCGGCGCCACGCTGGCACCCGCCTGCGCACCGCAGGGCGGGCGCAGGCTGCATGCCGGAGAGATCAACGGACTGGCCGAACTCGACCGGTTTTCCGCCTTTTTCGATGACCTCTATGCCGGGGCAGAGGCGATGGGCATCGTCCCGCTGGCGGCCGTGTCAGAAAGCGGCATCGGTCAGTTCGAAGTGAACCTGAACCACGGCCCCGCGTTACGCATCGCCGACGACACCTGGTTGTTCAAGGCGCTGGTGAAAGGCATGGCGCGCAAGCACGGCATGGCCGCGACCTTCCTGGCGAAACCTTTCGCGGATGAGCCGGGCAACGGGCTTCACCTGCATTTTTCCATCACCGACCGGAACGGCCGCAACCTGTTCGATAACGGGGTCATGACCGGCACCGCGCTGATGCACCACGCGGTAGCGGGGCTGATCGCCGGGATGCCAGGCGCCACCCTGATCTTCGCCCCGCATGCGGGAAGCTATGCGCGTCTGGCCCCCGACAGCCATGCGCCGACCGGCGCCTGCTGGGGCTATGAAAACCGCACCGCGGCAATCCGCATTCCCGGCGGCGACCCGGCGGCACGGCGGATCGAACACCGCACGGCGGGCGGCGATACCAACCCCTATCTTGTGATCGCCGCCATTCTGGGGGCGGCGTTCATGGGGATTGAGGACGAGCTGTCCCCGCCCCCGCCGCTGATCGGCAATGCCTATGGACAACGGGTTTTGATGATCCCCACCGACTGGGACGAAGCGATCACCCGGTTCGAGGCCTCGCCCAAAATGGCGCGGATCTTTCCGGGCCTGCTGATCGACCTGTTGCAGCGCGTAAAGCGGCAGGAACAGACAAAATCCGCGGCACTCAGCCCGGAACGGCTGGTCCTTGAAACACTTGAAGCTGTGTGAGGCTTGAACCCGTCCAGCACCGCGTCTAGCGTCGCGGCATCGAAACGAGGTTTTCATGCATCTCAGCATTCTGCAATGCGGCGCCCCTCCTCCGGACATCGCGGCGAAACACGGCCTCTACCCGGACATGTTCGAACGCCTGTTTGCCGGGCGCGGCTGGCGGTTCAGCCGCTATAATGTCGAAGAGATGGTATTTCCGGACAGCCCGCAGGTTGCCGATGCCTTCCTGCTGACCGGGTCGCGCCATGGGGTCTATGAAGACCATCCGTTCATCGCGCCGCTGGAACAGTTCGTCCGCGATGCCTTTGAGCAAGCCGTGCCGATGCTGGGCATCTGCTTCGGTCATCAGATCATCGCCCAGGCCCTGGGCGGACAGGTCGAAAAGGCGTCGGCTGGCTGGGGACTGGGACGGCAGGTGTATCACATGACGCCGCTCGGCGATCGGGCGCTCTGCGCCTGGCATCAGGATCAGGTCGTCACGCCGCCCGACGGGGCGCGCATCATCGCCGCCAACGGGTTTTGCCCCTATGCCGGGCTGATCTATCCCGGCGAACGGACGCTGACCGTTCAGGCCCACCCGGAGTTTTCGACGCCGGTCGCCGCCGAATTCCTGGACCTGCGCAAGAACGATCCCGCCTATCCGCCCGACCGTATGGCCGCCGCGCTTGCCAGCCTGGGCGAGCCTTTCGATATCGACCCGGTGGTCGACTACATGGCCACCTTCCTGGAACGCGCCGTCGAAGACGCGCAGAAAGATCGCCCGGTGATGAAACATGGCTGACAAGAGCCTGAACCCGACCTGGCTGACCCAAGCCCCCGACGCCGCGCGCCACTATATTGCGGGCCATCGTTTGGCTGAGGTTGAATGCATTATTTCCGACCTGCCGGGCATCGCCCGCGGCAAGGCGGTTCCCGCCGGGAAGTTCGCCCGACAGGCGACCTTTTTCCTTCCGGAGTCGATCTTTTTCCAGACCATCGCCGGGGGCTGGGGCGAAGCGGCCGGGGTTGCCGGGTTCACCGAACCCGACATGACGCTGGTGCCCGATTTCTCCACCACCACGGCAGCGCCATGGACCGGCGACTGGACCTTGCAAGTGATCCACGATGCAGTGGACAGCAAGGGCGCCCCGGTGCCCTTCGCGCCGCGCAATGTGCTCAAGCGCGTGGTTGCGGCCTATCACGCTCGCGGATTGGTCCCGGTCGTGGCGCCCGAAATGGAATTCTATCTGGTCGCCCGCAATCTGGACCCGGCCCGCGCCATCGAACCGATGCTGGGGCGGTCCGGCCGCCCCGCGGCCGCGCGTCAGGCCTATTCGATGTCGGCGGTGGACGAATATGGCCCGGTGATCGACGACATCTACGATTTTGCCGAAGCTCAGGGCTTTGAGATCGACGGCATCACCCAGGAAGGCGGCGCCGGTCAGGTGGAGATCAACCTGCGCCACGGCGATCCGGTCAAGCTGGCCGATGAGGTGTTTTTCTTCAAACGGCTGATCCGCGAAGCCGCCCTGCGTCACGACTGTTTCGCCACCTTCATGGCCAAACCGATCGAAGACGAACCCGGATCGGCGATGCATATCCACCATTCGGTTCTGGACCGCGAAACGCGCAAGAACATCTTTTCCGCGCCGGACGGGTCGGAAACCCCGGCGTTTCACCACTTTATCGCCGGGCTACAGAACCATCTGCCCCAGGCCGTTGCGATCCTGGCGCCGTATGTGAACAGCTATCGGCGCTATGTGCGCGATCATTCCGCGCCGATCAATCTGGAATGGGG
>JAGQRU010000034.1:0-1347 GCA_020425105.1 Paracoccaceae bacterium | reverse complement strand
CGGGGATGGATTGCAACCCCTATCTGGGGATCGCCGCGTCACTGGCCTGCGGGCTGCTGGGGCTGGACGCGAAGGCCGACCCGCGTCCCATGTTTTCGGGCGACGCGCATGAAGGCAAGGCCGACATGCCCTGGGGGCTGTTCACGGCGCTTGAGCTGTTTGCCGATGCCGAGGCGCTTCGCGACCTGCTGAGCCCGGATTTCGCCCGGGTCTATGAGATTGTCAAAGCGGCGGAGTATAATGAATTCCTCCAGGTCATTTCACCCTGGGAACGGGAACATCTGCTGCTGAACGTATGAACCTTCTGCACGTCAACGACCGCCCGGGCGCCCACCCGCCCAGTTGGTATGCCGCCTCTGCGGGCCGCGTGCCGGACCACGCGCCGCTAAACGGCGCGGTTCAGGCCGATGTCTGCATTATCGGCGGGGGCTTCACCGGGTTGTCGGCGGCGCTCCATCTGGCGCAACGCGGGTTTTCGGTCCGGCTGCTGGAAGCGCAAAGGATCGGCTTTGGTGCATCGGGGCGCAATGGAGGCCAGGTCGGGTCGGGCCAACGTGTGGACCAGAAAACGCTGGAAACCCGCATGGGCGCTGCGGACGCCCGCGCGCTGTGGCACCTGGGCGAAGATGCCAAGGCGCTGGTCAAAAGCCTGATCGCCGAACATGAAATCGACTGCCATTGGCGCTATGGCGTCGCCCATGTCTGCCGGCTGCTCAACGACTGGAACCACATCCGCGATGAGGCCGATCTGCTGAAGACCCGCTATGGCTATGACCAGCTGGAGCTGCTCGATTCCCGGCAAATCGAAGCGCAGACCGGATCGCAGGTCTTTCGCGGCGGGGTCATCGACTGGGGCGCCGGCCATCTGCATCCGTTGCGGTATTGTCTGGGTCTGGCGGAGGCGGCCAAAGCGGCAGGCGCCGTCTTGCACGAACGCAGCGAGGTCACGGCCCTGCATCCCGGCACGGCGCCGCGGGTGGATACCGCACACGGCAATGTCGCGGCGCGGCATGTGATCCTGGCCTGCAACGGGTATCTGGGGGCGCTGGCACCGAAGGTGGCCGCACGGGTGATGCCGATCAACAATTTCATCGTCGCCACCGAACCGCTGGGCGACATCGCCCCCGAAATCCTGCCGCGCGACATCGCCGTCGCCGACAGCCGTTTCGTGGTCAATTACTGGCGGCTGAGCTTCAACGGGCGGCTGCTGTTCGGCGGCGGCGAAAGCTATGGCTACAAGTTTCCCAAGGATATTCGCGCCCTCGTCCGGGGTCCGATGACCGAGGTGTATCCACAGCTTGCACAGGTCAAGCTCGACCATGCCTGGGGCGGGACGCTGGCGATCAC
>JAGQRU010000289.1 GCA_020425105.1 Paracoccaceae bacterium | reverse complement strand
CCGCGGTCAGCGCCTCCATTTCGACGCCGGTCTGCCCCGAAGTCTTGACGGTCGCTGTGATCCGCACACCAGGCAGGCCGGCATCGGGCGCAAGATCCAGCGCCACCTTGGTGATCGGCAACGGATGGCAGAGCGGGATCAGGTCCGCGGTCTTCTTCGCCCCCATGATCCCCGCCAGCCGTGCAACGCCCAGAACGTCGCCTTTCTTCGCGCGGCCTTCGGTAATAATTGCGAGCGTTTCCGGTGACATCTTCACACAGCCGGAAGCCACGGCCACCCGGTCCGTCACATCCTTTCCGGACACATCGACCATATGGGCCTGACCGTCGGCGTCGAAATGGCTCAGCCCGGCCATCAGGCCGCGACCACCGGAACCGGATCGGCCAGCAGGGTCCGGGTCGCAGTGGCGACATCCGGCTGGCGCATCAGGCTTTCACCGATCAGGAAGGTCCGCACCCCGGCCTGTGCCATGGAGGCCAGATCCGCCGGGGTGAACAAGCCGGATTCGCCGATCACCAGCCGGTCGGCGGGCACCTTCGGCGCAAGCTGGCGGGTGGTGTCGAGAGACGTTTCGAACGTTTTCAGGTTCCGGTTGTTGATCCCGATCAGCGGTGATTTCAGCGCCATCGCCCGGTCCAGCTCGTCGGCGTCATGGACTTCAATCAGGGCATCCATGCCCCAGCCGAACGCCGCATCTTCCAGTTCGGCGGCTTGTGCATCGCTGACGCTGGCCATGATGATCAGGATGCAATCGGCGCCAAGCGCGCGGGCTTCGGCGACCTGATACGGATCGTACATGAAATCCTTGCGCAGCGCGGGCAGGGCGGTGGCGTCGCGGGCCGCGGTCAGATAGGCGTCGTCGCCCTGAAAGGACGGCCCGTCCGTCAGGACCGACAGGCAGGTGGCGCCGCCGGCCTCATACGCGCGCGCCAGCGCCGGAGGGTCGAAATCGGCGCGGATCAACCCTTTGGACGGGCTGGCTTTCTTCACTTCCGCGATCAGGCCATAGCCCTGCTGGGATGCGGCCTTCAGTGCGGAGCCGAAGCCGCGCACTGCGCCCGCGTCGCGTGCGCGGGCCTCTTGTTCGGCCATGCTGACCTGCGCCTTGCACGCGGCCACGTGGTCCAGCTTATACGCCTTGATCCGGTCCAGAATGGTGGTCATGCCGCCATCTCCGACGTGATGCGGGCCAGTGCCTGCACCTTTTCCAGCGCCTTGCCGCTGTCGATGCTGTCGCGCGCAAGCGCCACGCCTTCTTTCAGGTCCGCGGCAGCTTCGGCGATCACCAGCGCCGCGGCGGCGTTCAGGCAGACCGCGTCACGATAGGCGCCGGTTGCACCGCCCAGCAATGCGCGGAACGCCTTGCCGTTTTCTTCCGGCGTGCCGCCGAGGATTGCTTCGAACGGGTGGGTGGGCAGGCCCGCCTCTTCCGGGTGCAGGACCCGTTCGGTGACGGTCCCGCTTTCCAGCGCGGCCACATAGCTGACGCCGCAGATCGACAATTCGTCCGTGCCGTCATCGCCATGCACCAGCCAGGCGCGGTCGCTGCCCAGATTTCCCAGGGTTTCCGCCAGCGGCCGGATCAGATCGCGCGAGAAGACGCCGGTCAACTGGCGCTTGACCCCGGCGGGATTGGTCAATGGGCCCAGGATGTTGAACACCGTGCGCGTGCCCAGCTCCGACCGGGTGGGCATCACATGCTTCATCGCCGGATGGTGCATCGGCGCCATCATGAAACAGATCCCGACGCCGTCCAGCGCGGCCTGGGCGCCCTTGGCGCCGATCATCACATTGATGCCCATCTGGGTCAGGGCATCCGCCGACCCGGATTTGGAGCTGAGGTTCCGGTTCCCGTGCTTGGCCACCGGGACGCCCGCACCCGCAACCACAAAGGCGGTCGCGGTAGAGATGTTCAGCGTGCCCTTGCCGTCGCCGCCTGTGCCCACGATGTCCATCGCGCCTTTCGGCGCGCGCACCGGGCTGCATTTTTCGCGCATGACCCGTGCGGCGGCCGCGATCTCCGCCACGGTCTCGCCGCGTGTCCGCAGCGCCATCAGGAACCCGCCGATCTGTGACGGCGTAGCGGCGCCTTCGAACAGGGCGGTGAAGGCCAGCCGGGCCTGTTCCGGGCTGAGCGGGCCATCTGCGGCGGCCCCGATCAAGGGTTTGATGTCAGGACTCATGCGGGCACCCGGGTCGCTTCGAGAAAGGTTTGCAGCATGCGATGCCCGTGTTCGGACCGGATGCTTTCAGGATGAAACTGAACGCCTTCGACGGGCAGGTCCCGGTGGCGCAGCCCCATGATGGTCCCGTCTTCCAGCCATGCGGTGATCTCAAGGCAATCGGGAAGGCTCTCGCGCTCCACCACCAGCGAATGATACCGCGTGCCCGACAGCGGGCTGGGCAGACCGGTGAAAACGCCCTTGCCCGCGTGGTGAATGATCCCCGCCTTGCCATGGACGATTTCGTGGCAGCGCACGACCTTGCCGCCAAAGGCCGCACCAATGGTCTGATGCCCCAGGCAAACGCCCAGCACTGGGATGCGTGCCGTCGCGGCGGCTTTGGTCAAGGCCAGACAGATCCCGGCCTGATCCGGATCGCAGGGGCCGGGGGACAGGACAATCGCCTCGGGCGCCAGCGCCAGCGCGTCCTGCACCGTGATCTGGTCGTTGCGGTGGACTGCGACATCGGCCCCAAGCTCGCCCAGATAGTGGACAAGATTGTAGGTAAAGCTGTCATAGTTGTCGATCAGAAGCAGCATCGCGGCCTCGCTAAAAAACGTTGGCACATGTGTTCAGGTCGGGGGCGGGTGGTCAAGGGCCTAACAAGGCGCTACCACAAAGCGATGCACAGGAAAGAGCAGGTTTACCGGTGTTAAGAGGCTTTTTTTCAGGCGCGTTCTGGGGGCTGCTGGTGGGGGCGCTGACCCTGGCGGTGGCGGCATTGGTGATCGAGGCGCGTCAGGCACCCCGGCAGAGCGCCGAGGCGCCGGTCAACGTTGCGGAGGCGCCCGACTGGCAGCCGGTTCCGGTCGATCCGGCGCTGATGCAGGCGCCGAGCGCGCCGTCGCCGGATCTGCGCACCGCGCCGGGTCCGCGGTTGCTGCTGCCGCGCCCCGGAAAGCCTGTTTTGCCCGGTATCCCGCTGCAGGTCGCGATGTCGGATCCGCTTGATCGCGATGTCCCGGATCGCCCCGTCGCGGCGCCGCCTTTGCCCGGGGGTCCGTCGGGCGGCACGCTGGCTATTGCAGCGACCGCACCGAACCCGGGCGGCGTCGGCGTTACTGCCCAGGTCGAGGCCGATGGCCCGCCTCATGAAGGCGAGGGTCCCGCACGTCCGCTCATCGCCGGCATGCCGGCATCGCCCGCGCCGTTGAGCCCGCCGCAAAACGGCCCCGGCGCGTTGCCGCCCCCGGCGCTTGCCACGGCTGCGCCATCGTCCGTTGAAACCGCGCCAGTGGCCGTGCGCGCATTGCCTGCAGAAGACGCGCTTCGCGCGCCGGAACCCGAGCCTCTTGAGCCCTTGGCCGTGGCGCCCGATGCGGTGGCCGCGCCCGCCGCGCCGCTGTCATCGGCCTTGGCAGGCCGCCAGGGTGGATTTATCGCCTTTGTCGGCGCGGAGATAGACGACCATGCGCCTGAGTGGATGCTCAGCGCGCTGGCCCGACCGGATCTGCCGGATGGGGTGGAACCTGTGGCGGCATTTGGCCTGGACGTGGATTTAGACGGGGTCGCGGCGTCCGACGCGCCCGTCGCCTTGACCGATCCCGCGCAGGCGGCCACCCGGCCGGGCGCCGCGCCGCTTTACCGGCGGCTTGCGCGCGCCGAGGACGTCACCCCGCAAAACCTGGCCGCAATCGTCGAACGGGTGCGCCGGGACGGGTCTGTCGCGGTGCTGGTGGATACGCGGAACGCCGCTGTGCTGGAGCCGCTGGCGGAATGGCTGGCCACCGGGAGCGGGGCCGATCTGACCCCGGTCCCGCTGTCGTTCCTGATCCGTTAGCCTGTCAGCTGTTGCCGTCGCCCGCGAACCGCGCCGCATCGGCGGCGGCCTTGCGGATGGCCTGGGACTTGTTCACGGTTTCCTGCCACTCGGCTTCAGGATCGCTGTCATAGACGACGC
>JAGQRU010000288.1 GCA_020425105.1 Paracoccaceae bacterium | reverse complement strand
TGGGAACATTCCTATTACATCGATTTCCGCAACAAGCGCCCGGCCTACCTGACCAACTTCCTGGACAATCTGGTGAACTGGGAAAACGTGGCGTCGCGCCTGGGCTGACGCGCCGACGACCCCGGCAGGCGCGGTCGCCGCGCTTGCCGTTAGCGGAAAACGCTGTGGAATTGGGGCCTTGAGCCCCTTTCTTCATTCAGGCGCTCAGCGCCGTCACAATCGCGCCAAAATCCGACGCTTTCAGGGACGCGCCCCCGACCAGCGCACCATCCACATTGGACACGGCGAAAATGTCGGCGGCATTGGACGGTTTGACCGATCCGCCATAGAGCAGCCGAATGCCGTCGGCGATGTCCGGGCCGAAACGGTCGGTCAGCCGGGCCCGCAGGAAATCATGCACCTCTGCGATTTCCGCAAGTGTGGGCGTCAGCCCCGACCCGATCGCCCAGACAGGTTCATAGGCGATCACCAGGGTCGCGCCGTCGATGCCCTCCGGGACCGATCCATCCAGTTGCGTCGCGAGCACGTCCAGCGTCTGTCCCAATTCGCGTTCGGTCAGGGTTTCGCCGATACAGACCACCGCGATCAGCCCTTCGGCCAGCGCGGCTTCGGTCTTTGCCCGCACCACGGCATCGGTTTCAGCGTGATCCTGACGGCGTTCCGAATGCCCCAGGATGACATAACTGGCACCCGCATCCGTCAGCATCGGCGCCGAGATGTCGCCGGTATGCGCGCCAGACACCGCCGCGTGACAATCCTGACCGCCCACGGCGATGGCGCTGCCCGCAGCGATCTGCGCCATGCGATGGATGAGAGTTGCGGGCGGACACAAAAGGATGTCGCAGTCCGGCGCCGGATGACCGGCGGCAAGGGCGGTGACTTCGGCCAGCTCGGCGGCTCCGCCATTCATTTTCCAGTTTCCAGCAGCAAGCTTGCGGCGCATCGCGTTCCCCTTATCTGTTCGACGTGATTAAGAGGATTTCAGCGCGCAGATGCAACCAGGCGTCGCCCGTTTCCGCGCCACATTGCTGTAACGCCTTAACGCTGGGCGCTCAGGCTTTCGTCGAATTTGATCGATTCGCCGCACCCGCAGGCTTCGGTGACGTTGGGATTGCGGAATTTGAATCCCGCTTCCAGCAGCGACACTTCATAGTGGATTTCGGTCCCGAACAGGAACATCTGCGCCATCGGTGCGATCATGACCCGGGCGCCGTCCTGCTCCACGACCTCGTCCAAAGGGTCGATATCGGTCACGTAGTTCAGCGTGTATTCCATTCCCGCGCAGCCGCCCTTCTTCACCCCCAGCCGAAGGCCGGACGCGCCGTCTTTCTTCATCAGCCGGGTGATTTGAGCCACCGCGGCGGGGGTCAGGGTCACCGCCTGTTTTCCGGGGATGCCGAACATGCAAAAATCCTTTCGGGTACAGGTTCAAATCTAGGTCCGCACTGCGGGAATCTCAAGATCCGACGCAGATCACGGTAACGGCAGAAGGCGGGCCGGATTGCCGACCACGGTGGCGCCGGCGGGCACGTCGCGTGTCACCACCGCCCCGGCGCCGACGATCGCGTCATCGCCGACAGTCACGCCCGGCAGGATCAGCGCGCCCGCTCCGATCCAGACATTGCGCCCCACATGCACCGGCTTGCCGGTTTCCAGACCGGCGGCCCGCAGCGCCGGGTCGCGCGGGTGATCGGCGGCCAGAAGCTGTGCCATCGGACCGATCTGGGTGCCGTCGCCGACGGTGATGTCGCACACATCCAGCAAGACACAGCCGTAGTTCAGAAAAACGTTCCGGCCCAGCGTGATGTGGCAGCCATAGTCAACATAGAAGGGCGCGCGCACATCCGTATCGGGTCCGATCCCGGCCAGCATTTCGCGCAGCAGCGGCGCGCGCAGATCGCGGTCCGACACAGTCGTGCCGTTATAGGCCCGCATCAATCGCTGGGCCTTGGCGCGGATGGCCACCAGTTCCGCGTCGCCGGGGCGGTACGGTTCGCCCGCCAGCATCTTCTGACGTTCAGACGTCACATGAATCCCAGTTCGAGCCGCGCCTCGTCGGACATCATGTCCATGCCCCAGGGCGGATCCCAGGTGATTTCGACATTGACCGTTTTCACCCCCGGCAGCGGTTCAATGGCTTCGGCCAGCCAGCCGGGCATTTCCCCGGCCACCGGACAGCCCGGCGCGGTGAGGGTCATCAGCACCTCGACCTCGCCCTCGTCGGTGATGTCGATCGTGTACACCAGGCCCAGATCATAGATGTTCACCGGGATTTCGGGGTCATAAACCGTGCGGCAGGCCTCCACCACCGTGTCATATAACGGATGGTCGGTGCTGGAGGGCTTGATCAGCGGCGCGCCTTCCATGGGGGCCGCGTTTGTGTCCGGTGCTGACATGAGGATCCCTTACTATTTCACACGGGAATATATGCCGCCGGGACGCGCGCGTCTAGGTCTGCTCCGCCCGGGTGGATGCGCGCCGCTTGGCCGGTGCCGGACGGGCGTGGCGTTCGATCTCGTCATAGAGCAGTGCTGCGATGTTCTTGCGGCTGGTGGTTTCGATCCCCTCAAGGCCGGGGGAGGAGTTGACCTCCAGCACTTTCGGGCCGGATTCCGAGCGCAGCAGATCGACCCCCGCCAGGTTCAGCTTGAAAGCGCGCGCGGCGCGAATGGCGGCATCGCGTTCCGCTTTCGTGATGCGGACCGTCGCGGCGCGGCCGCCCTGATGCAGGTTCGACCGGAAGTCGCCTTCGGCGGCGACGCGCTTCATCGCGGCGACCACCTTGCCGCCCAGCACCAGACAGCGAATATCTTCGCCGGCCGCTTCTTTCACGAAATGTTGGACCAGGAAATTGGCCTTCAGGCCGCGAAAGGCAGAGATGACCGACTCCGCGGCCTTGCGGGTTTCGGCCAGCACCACGCCCTTGCCTTGGGTGCTTTCCAGCAGCTTCACGATCAGGGGGGTGGAGCCCACCAGCCCGATCAGGTTGCCGGTATCCTTGGGCGACGCCGCAAAGGCTGTCGCGGGCATGCCGATCTTGTGCCGCGCAAGGATCTGATGCGCGTGCAGCTTGTCGCGGCTGGCGGTGATCCCGTGGGACGGGTTCACGCAGAACGTGCCGATGGTTTCGAACTGGCGCACGACCGCCGTGCCATAGGGGGTGATCGAGGTGCCGATGCGCGGGATCACCGCGTCATAGCGGGGCAGGCGCTTGCCGTCGTAATGCACTTCGGGGGCAAGCTGATTGATGGCCATATAACAGCGGGCGGTGTCGATGACCTCGACCACATGGCCGCGCTTTTCGCCTTCTTCCACCAGACGCCGGGTCGAATAGGACCCGTCCTCGCGGCTTAGCACGGCCACGCGCAGGGTGCGCACCGGGGCTGTGTGCTTCACCGCGGCGGAATGATAGACCTCGTAATCCTTGACCGGCTGGCAGAACGAATGCAGCGGCATGATCGCCATGTCATCGGTCAGCGCCTGACGCCCCAGAAGCATGCGGTACGCCATCGCTCCGCGGTCGGTCAGTGTGGTGTCGATCGGCCAGCGGCGGTCGCCGATGCAGATGTCCGTGCGGATCACATACCGCCATTCGGATTCGCCGTTCGACAGGATCACTTCGCGCCGGTCGGTGATCGGGGCCGAGCAGGGGATGAAGACGTCATCGCGCCCCGGGATAGGGTGGATGGTGAAGCGGACATTGGGGTTGGCGGCCGGGCCGAAGGCTTCGATGTCGGAGGCATGCAGCGCCGAGGTGCGCGCGCCGGTATCGACCTTGACCTTCAGGGCCGGCAGCCCGAGATCCGGCAGGGCCACCCATTCTTCCCAGCCAAGCTGGAACGGCTCTGCCCGGGGGGCATCGTTTGTCATGGTTGAAACGCCTCTTTTGCCGAATGCGCGCAGGTGTCAGGGGTGCCCTCGCGGGCGTCTTCAGCGCGGTCATGCGGCAATGCAGCGGTTGTGGCAAGCCTGTTCGGACGCTGTTTCGGTCGGGGCCGCCGCGGACGCCGCGTCGCCTTCGGCGGGCGCCTTCACGACCACTTTACGGCCCCCGGCAAACGCGCTAGCCACGCCGCGATGAGCACGGCATTTTCATTTTCCCTGACGGCCACGGACGGCGCGGCGCGCACGGGCGTGGTATCGACCCCGCGCGGCGAGATTCGCACCCCTGCCTTCATGCCGGTGGGGACCGCGGCGACCGTGAAGGCGATGATGCCGGAATCGGTGCGCAGCACCGGCGCCGATATCGTGCTGGGCAACACCTATCATCTGATGCTGCGCCCGACGGCGGAACGGATCGACCGGCTGGGCGGGCTGCACAAGTTCATGAACTGGGACAAGCCGATCTTGACGGATTCGGGCGGCTTTCAGGTGATGAGCCTCGCCTCGCTCCGCAAGCTGACCGAGGAAGGCGTG
>JAGQRU010000287.1 GCA_020425105.1 Paracoccaceae bacterium | reverse complement strand
CAACTCGAAGAACATGGAGCATTTCAGCTGGACCGTGGCCCTGACCCGGATGATTTCAGCGGTGTTCCGGCGCGGCGGCGACGTTTCCTTCGTGGTCGAGGAGTTGAAAGCGGTGTTCGATCCGCGGGGCGGCGCGTGGATGGAGGGCAAGTACATCCCGTCCATCCTGGCCGCGATCGGCGGGGTGATCGAAAAACACATGGTGTCGATCGGGTTCATCGGCGGCGAGGGGCTGGGGTTGAAAGAAGACCCTCACAGCGCCGGCCTGTCGGGTCTGGGCGCGCCCCGGGGCAAAGCCTGTTCCAGCTGCGGCAGCTATGGGATGCGCCGGATCGAAGGGTGCATGACCTGCGCCAATTGCGGGTTTTCGAAATGCGGCTGATGGCGGCACGCGCGGGGCGCCGGTGACTGCGCCACGCTGCAGCGGCTGATCCGGGGCGGGTGGCATGACCGCGGATCCCGATTGCCCGCTGCCATTTGGCGCCGAACATGCGTTTCTGCGGGATTTCAGCGGGTTCGTCGCGTTGCGCGAGGCGCTTGAGAGCGGTGTGATCGATGCGCTGGCGGAACGGCCCCGGGTGCCGGTGGATTTGGCCGCGGCGACGGGGCTTGCAGAGCCGGGGCTCACCCTGCTGCTGTCGTTGCTCGCGGGGGCCGGGATCGTCACGCACGCGCCCGAAGGCCTGGCGCTGGACGCCTCGTTTGCCGCGGTGCTGGCCGACCGCCGGGATCTGCTGGAAGCGAAGATCGCCTTTCTGTCCGATGCGGTTGCCGATATCGGGGCCGATCTGCATGGGCTGCTCTTCGATCTGGCGGCGTTTCAGGCCCGGTCGCGCACCTTTGGCCTGTTCCGCTATGACCGGGCGCAGGACGTGACGCCCGCCGCGCTGGCGGCCACGCGCCGGTGGGTGCGGTACGTGACGGCCCTGTCCATATCCGAGACCCCGCATCTTGTCGGCCACATCGATCTTGGCGCCAGCCGAAGGCTGCTGGAGGTCGGCGGCAATACGGGGGTGCTGTCCGAAGCGCTGCTGAACCGCGCGCCGCAGCTTTCCGCCGTCGTGCTGGATCTGCCGGCGGTTTGTGCCCTGGGAGCCGAGCGGATGCGCGGGCGGCCGGCGGCGGAGCGGTTGCATTTCGTCCCCGGCGACGCGCGGGCGGCCCCGTGGCCCGGGCCGGTAGATGCGGTCCTGTTCAAATCGGTGCTGCATGACTGGCCCGAGGCCGAGATGCGCCAGTTTCTGACGCGTGCTGTGGACCGTCTGTCGCCGGGCGGGCGCATCGTCATCTGCGAACGCGCGCCGCTGCCGACCCCGTCCGGTCCGCTGCCGCTTTGGATGATGGCGAACCTCGTGTTCGCACCGTTTTACCGCGCCCCCGCGGACTATGCTGTTGTGCTTCAGGAGCTTGGCCTGTCCTGCGCCGCGCCGCGGTGGGTGACGCTGGATTTGCCGTTCTTCACCCTGATCGGCCAGCGTTGAAACCAGCGCCCCGGCGGCGTCAGAATATGGTTAACAACGCAGGACGAAATTTCTGAAAATTGCGCATCCTTAATGGAAATAATCGGTGATATTTCGCCGATCTAACGTTACGGTAGTCTGGTACACGGTAAAGATGCGTAGATAGCGCGCGCCGGCGAAGGAGGACTCCTCATGTCTTATCCATTTGATTTCTCGGCTGTAAAGGCCGAGCGAGTCGCGACGACTCTGCCTCGATGGATGCGCCGGAAATTGCAACACCTGGCGCGACGGGGGGCCTACAAACCCGAATCTTCGATCCGCTTCGATCCGTTGGAGCCGCGTCTTCTGCTGTCTGCGGACGCCATCAACGTCGATATGTCGACCATCGCGAACCCGACGGCCGATCATGACGTTCTGGTGCGGATGATCGAAGAGGTCGATACCGCCGGGGCGCAGCCGGTGGTTGTGCAGCGCGTCGAGATCATCGATCAGAACGGCGGCGGGCGGCTGGCCTTTGGCGATCTGTCGAACCTGACCCAGATCACCGTCGCAACCGGCAGCGGCGACGACGTGATCACGGTGGATGTGGGGTCCTTCGGCGCGGAAGCCGTGCCCGGGATCCATATCGACGGGCGGTCCGGCGCGGACAAGATCCGGCTGGAAGGCGCGGGCGATACCGATTGGAACGTTCTTGCGGACAATGCGGGGGCGACGTCGGGTAGCGTGGCTCTGACCTTTTCCGATGTGGAAACCCTGGAGGGGGCGGCGGACAACGAAGACACCTTCATTATCCATGACCTCGCCAAGATCGATGGCGGCGTGATCGGCGGCGATGACGGCTTCGATACGCTGGTCTTCACCGGCGGTACGGCCGACCGGACGGTGTATATCCCCCAGGACGCCAATTCCGGTCAGATCCTGAAAGACGACTATCACTATGTCTATTCGGGGCTGGAGCCGCTGCTGGATCAGGACGCCAGCTCTGTCATTGAGCTGCAGGGCACCTCCGGCGCGGATGACGCTACGCTCACCTTCCTGGGCGGCACGACGTTCCAGTTGCAGGAAGACACCGGCGATTTCGAACTGACCAACATCTCGCTTAGCGGCAGCACGACACTCTTCCTCAATTTTGGACAGACAGACACGATCCGGCTTGCCGGGTCGTTGTCGTTTGGGAACACCGAGCTTGTCGTGGTCGCGGGGCGCGTCGTGGTCGAATCCGGCGCCGATATCAGCAGCAGCGCCGATATCTCGCTGACGGCGACGGCCAGCTATTCGGACGCACAATCGTCGATCCTGCCCATTGCCGCGGTCGGGATCAACGCGACGCCGACGGCCGAACTGACGGTGCAGGGCGACATCACCACCACAGGCGAACTGCGTCTGCGCGCCGAAGCCACCGGCGATGTGGATCTGAACCTGGATGGCGGGCTTCTTGCCGATTACGCGATGCCCGGCGGCGATGGCACCCTGGGCGGGTTCACCGGCATTTCCGTGGACGCGACGGCGACGGTGACCATCGCCAGCGGTGCGGATATTCAGGCCGGCGCGCTGCTGGTCGAAGCCCTGTCCGATGTGCAGGTCGATGCGCAAGTGGCTGAAGTTCAGGGCGTGCTGGTCAACCTGACCAATATCGACAACACCACAAGCGTCGCGATCGACCATGGCGCGACGCTGGATGTGGGCTCGGCGGCGGTCACGAACGAAAACGGCGAAAGCCTGATCATCCGGGCGCGGGACACATCGCATATCGACTACACCGTCGACAACGCGGTCGGCAGTCTTCTTCTCCCGATCCCGGCGGCCATCGACGCGATCCTGAGCGTCGTCGACCTGTCGCGCGACACCTCCGTGGTGCTGGGGGATGACACGCAAACGGTGGTGGACGCCGATTTCATCGATTCCGACGGGGCGGTGCTGATCGAAGCCGCGAATGACGGCGGGATCGTCAATCAGATCCTGCCCGCCACCTATGACACCAACCCCGAGCCCGGCCTGCGTCAGAAGACCGTGTCGCTGATGAATGGCGACACCGTCGTGCTGGCGGATGGCTGGACCAAGGGCGGGCTGGCGCTTGGTGTCTATGAATGGAGCGGCGGCGACAACGTCGCGCGCGATCTGTATCACGAAGATTATACCGGTGCCGGCTGGACCTATCTGGGCCAGAAAAGTGTCGTGGATTTCTTCGGCATCGCCGGTACCACGCTGGACGATACGGCATCGGTGGATGTGGACTGGGTGGCGATTTCCGGCGCCTCGGTGGCGGCATCAGCCGCCAATGACGCCACGGATCTGACCGTCGCCAAGCTGAGCTATACCGCCATGACTGGCGGTGTCAGCGCCACGGTGGACAACAGTTCCCTGACCTCGGATGCGGGCGGCGTGTCGGTGACCGCCAGCGACAATTCGGTGACGATCACTGAGGCCCGGTCTTTGGCGTCGGATTTCGACGAAGCCGGAAGCAGCGCGCGCGACAGCTCCAACCTGGGCGCGTTCACGCAGAATCCGTTGGGCTTTGCCGTCGATATCGTATTCTCGATCAACGAATACGAACGCGAGATTCTGGCGGCGGCCACCAATTCCACGCTGTCGGCGACCGGCGGCGATGTGGCGGTGACGGCAACGCTGAACACAGAGCTTGGCGCCTATCACGAAGCCTCTGTCGGCGCGGTGCAGAACGACGCGGTGGCCTGGGGCGGCTTTACCCTGGGCGGCACCTATGCGTCGAACCTGATCCGCGCCAATGCCAAGGCGCTGGTGACCGGGTCCGATCTGGATGCGACGGGCGCGATCACCATTGGCGCCTATGATACCAGCGGGATCGATGCCCGCGCCGATGCCGGGGCAAGCACCTCGGGCGGGTCCACCTTCGCCGGGTCGGCGTCGATTGCGTTCAACGCCATCGGTCTGGCGAATGTGGAACCCTTCTCGGTGGTTCTGGACGAATTGCTGGGGCTCGATCTGGTCGGGCTGTTCGGCGACGATGCGGCCTGGGGCAATGTGATCGCGCGGGCCGATGCCACCGATCTGGATGCGGCGGGCAATGTCACGGTCGAAGCGGTGTCGGATGCGCGCATCAACGCGACCGTGTCCAGCGTGGCGGAATCCACCGCATCAGCGATTTACGGCAGTTCCAGCATGGCCGTGGGCGGGGTTCTGGCGCTGACCCGGATGAACCGCGCCGTGACCGGCGAAATCGTCGGGCAGGCCGCGTCGAGCACGGAAACCCGGTCGGGCGGCACGGTTCGGGTCGAAGGCCGCGATGTGTCTTTCGTGCATGCCAACACCCGTGTGGTGAATTCGGCCTCCACCGCCAATGACGGCGGTGCCGCGGTGCTGGATTCCACCGTCAACCTGCTGCATTTTGCGGATTACAATACGTCTACCGATGGGACCGTCACGCTGAATTTCGGCGATACCGTCCGGGCCGGCGGCGACTGGCCCAGCACGCTGGGCGAACGCGGCACGGTTTATGAATATCTGGGCGATACCGCGCTGACGGTGAATTTCGACACCGGCGTGGTGACCGGCCCCGATTTCGCCGATTTTGCTGCGCAGGGGTTCAACAACCTCGATTTCTGGAAGCCCGGCATCGCCGCCAACCTGATCCCCGAGGGCAACAATCTGAGCCCGTCCGATTCCATCGGGATCGGCGGCGCCATCACCATGAACCAGCTTGCGGTGGATGTGACCGCGCGCATCCAGGACAGCGTCGTCAGCCATGCCGCTGTCGGGGTCGAGGTTCTGGCGTCCAGTTCGGCCGAGATCTTCTCCGAGGTTGACGTGAGCGCCAGCAGTTCGGGCGGCAGCGTTTTCGGCACCGGCGAATCCATCACCGGATCGGGCATTCTGGCCAGCAACGTTCTGAACGGGCGTGTGCAGGCGTATATCGACGGCTCCACCGTCGCGCCGGGCAGCCTGCCGGATGCGATCGGCGATGTGACTGTGTCGGCCACCAACGCCATGATCGTCGATGCCGTCAATGCGAACGCGGTCTCTTCGGGGGCCAACGCCTATGTGTTCGGCATCGCGCTGAACACCATGGGTTGGGACAATATCCTGGGCGTTCTGGGCGGCGCGCTGAGCACGCTTCTGGGCGGCTTCAATACCCAGCAGGCCGGGGCGGAGCTTTCGGCGCGGATCACCGACAGCACGGTGACGGCGGGCGGACTGGTGACGGTGCAGGCGGTGGGCAGTTCCACCGTCAACGCCTCGCTGACCAACGCGGCCACCACGGCGGCGTCTGCCTTCTTCAAGGCGGCGGCGGAATCCTATGCCGGGGTGCTGGCCGGGAACTATCTGTCGAGCCAGGTCGAAGCCTATATCGAAGACGTGGCAGGCACGGGCACGTCGGTTCACGGCGATACCGGTGTGACGGTGGCCGCATCGGACGTCGCGGCCCTGACGACAACGACCGAGCTGACGGTTGAAAACAGCGTCAACAACGACGCGGGCACCGGGATCCTGAACGATCTGCTGGGGGCGGTGAAGGACAGCTATACCTACACCTCGAATTCGGGCCTGCGGACGCTACAATTTGGCGACCGGGTCTTCGTCGCCAGCGACTATGCCAATGGCGGTACGCAGGGCGGGATCTATCAATATATGGGCCCGACCACCGGCACGCCGGTGCTTCTGGGGTCGGCCAATTACGCCGACAAGAATTTCTGGAAGGAACTCAGCCAGGACAACGTCATTCCCAAGGAACTGGCCAAGCTGATCCTGAAGGAATCCGGGATCGACAAGGCCACCGGCAGCAATGACGCCTATGCGCTGCTGATCTCGCGCAGCGATGTGGTGGGCGGTGTCAGCGCCTGGATCGAAGATGCCAGCGTCACCTCGCACGGAGAGATCACCGTCAGCGCGGATGAAGCGGCGAGCCTGGACGCGAAGGACTATTCCACCACCAAAGCCGGCGGCGGTGCCGGGGGGGTGATCGTCACCAACAACCTGGTCAGCGGGGCGACGGCCTTTGTCACCAACGCGACCGTGGATGCCACCAATGGCGGTGCCGGCGGCGGCGTGTCCGTGCTGGCCACCAATGCCGCGGTGGTCACGGCAGAGGCTCTGTCGAACTCCAAGGTGTCGAAATCCGAAACGGTGCAACTGCAGGACGGAAATGACGGGACCAAGGTTCCGGTCAATTTTGTCGTGGCGTTCAATGCGCTTGGATATGAAGCCGACAACCTGCTGGTCGATCTTCTGGAAGACCTTATCGCGATCGAACAGTTCATCGACGGGGCGACGGCGATCCCGTCCTTCTCGGCCGCCGTGGCCTATATCGAAGACGCGGATGTGGATGCCGATGGCGCGGTTCTGGTGCAGGCCGACAGCGCGTCGGAAATGACCGCGACCGTGGGCAACGAACAGATCGCCAACAAGAAGAACCAACTGGCGGTCAGCGCCAAGGTCGGGGCCAAGGGCATGGCCGGCGGGCTGCTGTTCGCGACCAACAAGCTCAGCGGATCGGCGGATGCATGGATCGGCGCCAGCGGGGTCACCACCACCGTGGATGCGGGGGCGGGCGTCACCGTCGAAGCGCTGGATCAGGTCAAGCTGACGACAACCAGTTCGGTCGTCGCGGATTCGATCAGCACCAACAATCTGGATGCGCTGAAGCCCCTCGCGGCACAACTCGACGCCTACGATTTCACGTCGAATTCCGGCAGCCAGATCCTGCTGAACCAAAGCCAGATCCCGGGACCCAGCGGCGTGCCGGGCACCGGCGTGATTTCCGGCGCGTTCGGGTCGGTTCTGGATGCCACCACCGGAGAGCTTCTGTCCGGCCCGGCCATGGGCACCATCGTCTATGTCGCCGACGACTATGCTCCGGACGTGGCGGCGCAGGGGCTGGCTTATGAATATGTCGGGCTCGATATCTTCACGCCGGTCGATCTGACCAGCCAGCTTTATTCCACCGATACCGCCAATTGGCGTCTCGTGACCTCTGCGGATTGGGAAGACATCGCTTTCCCTGCCATCGGCAATCTGACCGCCTCGGACAGCCAGGCCTTTGGGGGGCTGCTGGTCTTCAACGATCTGCGCGGCGGCGCGACCGCAACCATCGAAGATGCGCAGGTGACCGACACCGGCGGTGCCGCCAGCACCGGCATTGTCGTCAACGCCGAAGAACGCGCCGAAATGCTGGCGACGGTCCAGTCCACCGTGTCGTCCTCCGGCGGCAGCTTTGACGGCAATGGCACGTCGCTGGCCGTGGGCGGGGTGATCAGCACCAACCGGACGCTGGCCTCTGCCGAGGCGTCTGTTCTGAACAGCACGCTGACCGCGGAAACCGCATCGAACCCGGGCATTTCCGTCACCGCGCTGAATGCGGCGCAGATGAATGCCACCACCCTGAATGCGCTGAATTCCGGCGACACGGCGCGGGGCGCATCGCTGGCCTTCAACACGCTGGGCTGGAAATCGCCGTCGATCCTGTTCGACGCGATCGAGACCATGATCGGCGATAATTTCGCCTCTGACCTGCTGAACCTCGATGTCGGGTCGGGCGCGCGCGCGGTGGTCGAAGACAGCCAGATCGACACGACCGGCCGACTGGACGTGACCGCCGACAACACGGTGGCCTTCAATGCCACGGTGTCGAATGCGGCGACCTCGGCCGCATCCGCGCTTTACAACGCCAATGGCCAGGGCCAGGGCGCGGTGGTGTCGTCCAACCGCATTTCCAGCTATGCCGAGGCATGGATCACCGAAAGCGGCACCAATACCGTCAACGCCGATGCCGGGGTTCTGGTCGAGGCCAATGATGCGGCCCGGTCCTATGCCAACACCAAGATCCTGACCGCGTCGTCGACCTCGAACGACGGCGGGGCGGCGATCCTTCAGGAGACCTATAACGACTTCCTGAATGCGCGCTTCGACACCGATGACGGTCTGAAAGTGGTCGAGTTGAACGACCGGGTGCGGCTGGCCGATGACTATGCCAATGGCGGCAATGCCGGCAGCGTCTATGAATATCTGGGGCCGAAGATCACCGCGGCCAACAGGATCGACCTGGGGGCTGAGAACTACGACAACCCCGATCTGTGGAAAGAGATCCTGCAGGCGCAGGTGGTGCCGCAGGGGCTGAACGTCACCCCGTCCGACAGCAAGGCGCTGTCGCTGATGTTCGCGATGAACGATATGCGCAGCGGTGCGGTGGCAAAGATCGTCGATGCGGATGTCACCACGCTGGGTGCCGGCGCGGTCGAGGTTCGGGCCACGGAAGACGCCACGCTGGATGTGGACGTGGATGGCACCACCACATCTTCGGGGGGCGATGCCTTTGGCAACGGGGCCAGCCAGGGGATCAGCGGCGCGCTGGCCACCAACAGCCTGGTGGCGTCGGTCGAAGCCTTCATCGACGGAACCACCGTGCATGCGGGCACGGGCGGCGTGATCGTGGATGCGCAGAACACCGCGGTCATGGATGCCGACACCAATGTGATGGTGGAAACCGGGGCCGAGTCGATCAACATCGTCCTGGCGTTCAACAACCTTGGATGGGACATGCGGTCCTTCTTAATCCAGGGCATCGAAACCATCATCGGCAATACCGAGTTTTCGGCCTTCCTCGACAGCCAGACCGGGATCCGCACCGAAGCCTATATCACCGACAGCGACATCACCTCGGCAGGCGGGGTATCGGTAACCGCGTCGAATGCCGCGACGCTTGACGCGACCATGTCGAATTCCGCCACCACCGCGGCGTCGGCGCTTTATGGCGCTGACGGGATGAGCCTTGCCGCGGGCATGGCGTCGAACAAGGCCAACGCATCGGCGGCGGCATGGATCGGACGGCTGAACAGCGACGGGGTGTTGACGACGCATGACACGACCGTTGATGCGGCGGGTCAGGTTCTGGTCGAAGCGCGCGACGACAGCGCCCTGATCACGTTGACCAATATCAAATCCATGTCTTCGGCGTCGAACGACGGCGGGGCCGGGATCCTGAACGATTTCGTCAACGATCTGAGGTCCGATCACGACTATACGACGCTTTCGGAACTGGACGGGACGGGCACCGTCGATCTGGAATTCGGCGATCTGGTGCTGGTGGATTCCGGGTTCGCGGACAGCGCGCTGGTCGGCAACCTGTATCAGTATATGGGCACCGACCTGACGGGCGCTGGGACGGACCTGTCGGCGGAGGATTTCACCGATCAAGGCTATTGGAAGCTGGTCACCGACACCAACCTGCTGCCCAAAAGCATCGCGAAAGCGGCGCTGAAATCGGCCGGGCTGGGGACAGGAAAGTCGGCGGCCTTCGGCGGGCTGATCGCATTCAACGACATGCGCGGCGGGGCGGAGGCGTTCATCTCGGACGCGCTCGTTTCGACCACGGCGGGCGGCATTTCGGTGACCGCCGATCTGTCGGTGCGGCACAATTCGACCGACAACTCCACCGTGTCGTCCAATGGCAAGGGCGGGGAACTGGCCGGTAAGAACGTCGGAGAATTCGGCGCCGTCAACGGGATCCTTGCGACCAACTACATGCAGGGGGGCGCGCGCGCCTATATGCAGGACGTGGTCGTCGAACAGTCCGGCGGTGCGGCCATTGGCGGCGACGTGATCGTGACCGCGCTGAACACGTCTGAGTTCGATGCTTCGACCACATCGGTTGTGACCGGATCGAAGGGCAAGAATTTCGGCTTCACGGTCGCCTTCAACGCGGTGGGCTATGGGTCTCCGGCGAAGAACGTCCTGCTGAACGCGTTCGAGGCGCTGATCGGCGACGATGTCTTCTCGGACCTGATCGACAGCGCGCTCGGCACCGGGCCTGAAACCTATGCGCAGGCCTATATCACCCAGGGCACGGTCAAGGCCGATGGAAGCGTCCAGGTGATCGCGATCAACGATGTGCAGGTCTTCGCCCAGGTGGGCGCGGATGCGCAGGTCAATTCCACCAGCGATTTCGCCATCGGGGCGAAATACGAATCCTCCGGCATGGCGGCGGTCGGGCTTCTGGCGTCGAACCGGATGTTGAGCGCGACAGAGGCCTGGATCGGGCAAGCGGGCGACGTGACCACCATCGAGGCGGGCACGGATGTGATCGTGAGCGCCGACGAAACCGCCTTTCTGGAGGTCGATAGCGATCTGGTCTCTCATCAGGCATCGACGAACAACATCAATGCGCTGGCCGGTGTGGTCAGCAATTTTGCCGATACCGAATACGACTACACCACCAAGTCGGGCGACCAGACCGTTTCCAGCAGCGCGTCGTTCCAGTTCGACCAGAAACCCGGGCTCGACCTGAGCGAGATTTCGTCGGCATCGTTGCGCGGCACCATTGTGCGCGCCGATGACGGCAAGCTCTATGAATATGTGGGGCTTGCCTCCGGCGCCGCTGCGGTGCTGGATCTGGGGCTGGTGGATTTCGCCGGCATCGACATTCTGGACTGGGCCGAAGTCACGGCCACCGATTATGCCGACATCCTGTTCCCGAATATCGGCAATCTGACCGCGAGCGACAGCGAGGCCTATGGCGGCCTTGTGCTGCTGAACAAGGCGCGCGCCGGGGTCAGTGCGCGCATCGATACGGCAACGGTCACGGCCAATGACGGTGCGGTTGCGGTCGATGCCACCGAAAGCGCGGCGCTGACGGCTGACGCGCTGAGCAGTGTGTCGTCGTCGGGCGGATCGGCCTTCGGCACCGGCACATCTCTGGCCGCTAATGGGCAGATTGTGACCAACGGGCTGATGGGCTCGGCCGAAGCCTATATCGTCGCGTCCACCGTCACGGCGCTGGATGGCGTGGCCGGAGGCGACGCGGCGGACGGTGATGTGATCGTGCGCGCCACGAACGAAGCCGAAATGGATGCCACCCTTGCGTCCAGCACGCTGACCGGCGCCGAAGGCTATGGGGTGACGCTGGCCTTCAACACGCTGGGCTGGGATACGCAGAACGTTCTGTTCAACCTCTTCGATGTGTTCCTTGGCGGGTTGATCCAGCAGGCATCGTCGACCGTGGACGGGTTCGACAATTCGGACGCGTCGACCGCGACGGCCTATATCGAAGACAGCCAGGTGGACGCGGATGATGACGTCCGGGTGGTGGCCGACAACACCGCCAAGTTCAATGCGACCGTCAGCAATGCCGCCGAAAGCGCGGCCTCGGCGCTTTACAAAGCGACGGGCGAAAGCTGGGGCGCGATTGTTTCGTCCAACAAGGTCAATGCAGGCGCCTATGCCTGGATCAAGGAAACCGGCACGACCCGCACCGTGGTTGCGGGGGACGCGGTGGTCGTCCGGGCCGAGGATAATTCCGAACATTATTCGAACACCAAGCTGGTGGTGTCGTCGACGACCACCAACGATGGCGGCGCCTCGGTCATTCAGGAAACCCTGAACGATCTGACCCTGGCCACTTACGCGGCGACCAACACCGGAACCCAGGACCGGTATCTGAAATACGGCGACCGGATCCGGTTGAGCGATGACTACGCGCAGGGCGGCACCGCCGGTGCCGTCTATATCTATCTGGGTGAAGACCAGCCCGAAAGCGGTGCGCCCACCGACATCAACGCCGTCAGCTATGACGATCTGGATTACTGGAAGCAGTCCCCGGAAACCAACATGGTGCCGCAGGGGCTGAATGTCAGCCCGTCGGATTCCCAGGCCTTCGGCGGCATGGTCGTGCTGAACGATCTGGCCACGGAAACCGAAGCCACCATCGACGGTGTGGATCTGACCGCCGGCGCGAATGGCGTGACGGTCGAGGCCTTGGAAACCGCCACCATGAATGCGACGGCGGACAGTTCCGTGTCGTCGTCGGGCGGGTCGGCCACGGGCCAGGGCAAGAGCGAAGCCTATAACGTTCTGCTGGCCACCAACGTGGTCAATGCCGATGCGCGCGCGACGATCACCGGGTCGTCGGTGCTGAGCACCGGCAACGTGGATGTGAACGCCGAAAACACCACCGTTCTGAATGCCACCATCGCCAGCACGACCAGCACCGGCGATACCGGTCTGGGAATTTCGGTCGCCTTCAACAGCGTCGGCTGGGCGCCGACCAATGTGTTCTTCGACCTGATCGACACCATCATCGGCGATCCGCTGATCCAGCAGAATGTCAGCGGCGTCTGGGGCGGTCAGACCGACGTGGACACCATCGCAAGCATCGTCGATTCCGATGTGGACGCCCGCGGCGCGGTCAACGTCACGGCGCTGAACGCCGCCGCGATCCTCGCGACCATGACGAACGAGGCGACCTCGGCCGCATCCGCGCTGGTCAATGCGTCCGGCTCCAGCATGGGCGGGGTGATCACGTCGAACAAGGTGGCGGCCAATACCGAAGCGCGGATCACCCACAGTCACGCCAATCCCGATGCGGTGAATGCCGATGAAGTACTGGGCGATCTGGGCGTCAATGTGACGGCGGACGAAACCGCGATCATCGATTCCAGCGTGGTGCTGAAGGCCATTTCGACGGTGCAGAACGATGGCGGGATCTCCATCGCCGCCGACCTGATCGACAGCTATGCCAAGGACTACCGCTTCACCGACAAGTCCGGCACACAAACGGTGCTGATCGGCGACAAGATCCGGCTCGGGTCGGCTTTCGGTGCCGATGAAGGCCGCATCTTCCGCTATACCGGGCTGAGCGTGGGCGGGCTGAATACCAGCAAGACCGCGCAGGACGCGCTGAATTTCCTTGTGGACGGCACGCCTCTGCCTGTCGGGCTGGCCGCGGACGAGGCGGTCGAGATCGACCTGTCGGCGCTGACCCTGACCGATCTGACGACCGATACGGATTGGCTTGAAATCATCGATTTCGGCCTGTCGGACCTGACCGATCTGGTGAACACCAATATCACCGCGTCGGATTCCAGCGCCGTGGGCGGCATGGTCACCATGAACGACCTGCGCGGCGGTGTGACTGCGCTGATCAAGGATATCAACGTCACCGCGGTGACCGGCGATATCGTGATTTCAGCCAGCGAAGCCGCAAGCCTGACTGCCCACAACGACTCTATCGTGAAGTCCGACGGCAACAGCTATTTCGCGTCGGGCGGGTCCTCGACCGCGGTGAACGCGGTTATCGCCACCAATGTGGTGCAGTCGAGCGCCTCGGCGAAGGCCAGCAATGCCGATCTGACCACCACCACGTCGGGCGATATCGACATTCTGGCCGACAACAGCTCGACCCTGACGGCGACGGTGAACAACGAAACCACCGCCAATGGCAGCGGGGTCGGGGTGACGCTGGCCTTCAGCTCCATCGGCTATGACAGCCAGAACATCCTGTTCAATCTGGTGGATACGCTGTTTGGCACCTCGATCGCCACGGCGAACCCCGCATCGGTCGAAGCGCGCGCCACCGGATCAAATCTGGTCGCGGCGGACGATATCAATGTGACGGCCACCAATGCGGTGGCGCTCAGTTCCCATGTGCTGACCTCCGCTGTTGCGATTAACCCGGGCTTTGTCGGCGCGCGGGATGCGCTGGCGATCACGGGCAATATCGCCCGCAATGCGGTGGCGATGACCACTCAGGCAAAGATCGACCAGGCCACTACGGTTAGCGCCGGCGGCGACATTTCCGTCAGCGCGAACAGCAACGGGCCCGATCTGCTGGCGCCGGGGCAGGGAACGGTGTCGTCGTCGGTCGTGGCTCCGGCCATCGCCATCGGAGCATCAGCGGGCGGCAAGTCCACCGCGATCTCGGTCGGGTTGAGTGTGGCGCGGAACGAAGTTCAGGCCATCACCAACGCGGAAATCTCTGGCGTCGGGACTGTCACTGCGGCGGGAGACCTGTCGGTCACCGCAGCGAACGCATCGAAGATCGAAACCATTTCGGCGGCCGCGGCCATTGCGGCCAGCGCCTCCACCAGCTCCACCGCCTTCGGTGTGTCGGGCGGCGGCGCGACGGCGGTGAACAACATCTACTCCACCACCACCGCGCATATCGACAACAGCACGGTGCTGGTCGGGGACGACGTGGATAACGCGGTCGGCACCCTGACCGTCAGCGCCAGCGACAGTGCCGATATCGACGCCATTATCGCGGCATCGTCGTTCAACTTCGCCGGCAGCGCCGCAGGCAACGCCACCGGTGTGGCCATCGGCGTGGCCATCGCGCGCAACTTCATCGGCTGGGACGAATACAGCGTCAACGGCCCGATTTCGGCGAAGTCCAGCCCCGCATCCGTGGTGGCAGCCTACATCACCGGATCGAGCGTGACGGCGGATGAGGCGATCACCGTCAGTGCCGCGACCACCAGCGAGATCGACGCCTATCTGGCCGCCGTATCGGTGGCCGTCGCGGCCAGCGCGTCGGGCAACGCAACCGGCGTCGCGGTCGGCGGTCTGGTGGCCGAAAACAGCATCGGTCGCGATACGCTGGCCTATGTGACGAACGGGCCCCTGCTGCGCAGCGACTACGAAGGGATTTCCGTCACGGCATCGGATACCGCGACGATCACCGCGGGCGCCGTGTCCGTGGGCGGGACGGCGGCCATCGGGTCCACCAACGCAACCACCGTTTCCGTGGCGCTGGTGCTGGTGTTCAACAACATTGAAAACGACGTTCAGGCCTATATCAGCCTGATGACCGACGTTCAGGCCGACGGAGACATCGTCGTCTCGGCGGACAACGACTCGCAGATCGACGCTGTCGGTGCGGCGGTGTCGATTTCGGCGGCGGCCGGGCTCGGCGGGAAATCCGTGGCGGTGTCCGTTGGCGGGGCGCTGGTCAAGAACTCGATCAACAACGATGTGATGGCGTGGATCCAGAACGTCGATCTGGACAGCGATATCCAGAATGACGGCAGCGCGGGCGATGTGACCGTGACGTCGAATTTCGACGGTCAGATCAATGCGATTGTCGCCGCGGTGCAGGCCGCCGCGGCTGCGGGGACGAGCACATCGGCGGCGGTGTCGGTCGGTGCGGGCGTGGCCCTGAACCAGATCGAAGACAGTGCCGGGCACAACCAGATCTGGGCCTATATCAGCGGGTCCGAAATCGACGCGGGCGATGTGACGGTTTCGGCCACCTCTGACGCGGCCATTCAGGCAACCGTGGTGGCGGCGTCCGTGGCGCTGGGCATCGGCAATACCGGTGTGGCGGTCAGCGTGGTCGGGGCATCGGCCACCAACCGCATCCGCAACTCTGTGCGCGCCTTCATTGCCGGCGATGGCACCGGTGTCGGCGCGGGGATCCGGGCCGCGAATGTGTCCGTGACCGTGGATGACAGCGGGTCGATCACATCGAACGCCTTTGGCGCAGCGGTCGCGGCGGCCTTTGGCAGCAAGGCGGTCGCGGTTCCCGTGGGCGTGTCGATTGCGATCAACGATATCGACAATCAGGCCAAGGCGCAGATCCTGGGTGTGGACGACACGCTGACGGCCAGCGGCACGGTGATCGTGGCCGGGGTGCAGGATGTCGACATCACTGCCACCACGGCGGCGGCGGCCTTCGCGGTGGCCATCGGGTCCAAGGGCGTTGCCGTATCGGGCGGCGGCGCGGTGGCGATCAACACCATCCTGTCGGATCTGACGGCCGAAATCGACGGCAGCGACATCGACGCCACCGGCGACGTGACGGTGTCGGCGCTGGCCTCGGGGTCCATCCAGGCGGCCACCGTGGCCGCCGCCGTGTCGGTGGGCGGCGGGTCCACCGGGGTCGGGGTCGCTATCGGCGCCTCGGTCGTGATCAACGATGTGGGCTTTATCGCCAGCCGGATCGGCGTTGATTCAAGCGGCTGGAGCTACAGCCGCGATGGCGCGGGTGTCAAAGCGCTGATCACCGACAGCACCGTGGCCACTGACGGGGTGCTGACCGTCACCGCAGACAGCGATCAGGATATCGACGCCGCCACCGTGGCCGCATCCGTGGCCATTGCCGCCGGATCGACCGGGGTCGGTGCGGCAGGCAGCGGTGTCTATTCGCAAAACAACATCGCCATAGATGTGGCGGCGGTGATCGACGGCACCGGGGCCACGGGCAGCAGCGACGCGACGGTGGATGCCGACCGCATCGTCATCCGGGCCGAAGACAATTCGTCCATCGACACGCTGAGCAACTCGGCCTCCATCGCGGCGGCCTTCGGGTCCACCGCTGTGGGCGTTTCGGTCGGGCTGGCATTTTCCAGCAACCGGATCGAAAGCACGGTGAGCGCGGGGCTGAGCAATCTCGATCTGGTGACGACGACCGATGTGGATGTCGAACCGGATCTGGCGATTGAAGCCATCGACAATTCGGCCATTCGGGCCGAGGCCGCGGCGGCGTCTCTGGCCATCGCGGGCGGCCAGACCGGGGTTGCGGTATCGGGCGGCGGGGCGTTTGCCTTCAACTCGATCCAGTCCGACAGCTTCGCCTTCATCGAAAATACCGATGTGACCTCTGACGGAGACATCACCGTCAGCGCCGATGCGACCGGATCCATCGACGCCTTCGTCGCGGCGGTCGCGGCATCGGCGGCCTTCGGCCAGACCGGCATCGGTGTGGCGTTGGGCGCGGCGGTGGCGATCAACGATATCGGCTATCTGGGCATTCGCACCGATGGCGATCCGCTGACCTGGATCACCAGCCGACAAAGCGCGCAGGTTCAGGCGCGCATCACCGACAGTGTGATCAATACCGATGGCAACCTGTCGGTGACCGCCGACGCAGATCAGACCATCAACGCCATCGTGGCAGCGGGGGCCGTGGCCATCGCGGGCGGGCAGACCGGTGTCGCGGTTGCCGGCAGCGGCGTCTATGCGGAAAACAATATCGGCACCGATGTGTCCGCCATCGCGACCGGCTATCTCGGTACGGCGACGCTTGAAGCCGATACGATGAATTTCGAGGCCACCAACCAGTCGCAGATCAACTCCATCGCCGGGGCGGCGGCGGTGTCTGCCGCCGTGGGGCAGGTGGGCGTGTCGGTCTCTGTGGGCGTTGCGATTGCCCACAACCTGATCTCCAGCACCGTGGAGGCCGGGTTCGACCATCTGGACAATGTGACCACCGATGGCGGCGACGATAATCCCGATGTGCTGATCCTTGCCTCTGACAGTGCGACGATCAATTCGTTCGGCGCGGCGGCCAGTCTGGCGGCGGGCTTCGGTCAGGTGGGCGTCGCGGTCGCGGGCGCGGGCGCGGTGACGGGCAACGACATTCTGACCTCGGTCGAGGCGTTCATCCGCCAGACCTCGTCCGGCAACATTGCCGGCGACGTGACGATCGTCGCATCGTCGACATCGACCATCAACGCGGTCACCGGCGCGGCATCGGTCGCGGTCGCGGGCGGCTTCGTGGGCGTGGGCGTGGCCATCGGCGCGGCCTTCGCGGTGAACAATATCGGCTCTGCCCTGGGGATCGATCCCGAGGGCACGCTGGTGGTGCAGACGGCGCTGGTCCATGCCTTCATCGAAGACAGCAACCTGACCATTGCCGGGGATCTGCTGCTGGATGCGCAGTCCAATCAGACCATCCGGGCGGCGGTCGATGCGGCCTCTATCGGTGTTGCCGGGGGCGCGGTGGGTGTTGCCGCTGCCGGGTCGGGCGTGTCGGTGGCGAACAATATCGCCGTCGATGCCGCGGCCTATATCGACGGCAGCGCCAATGACAACCGGTCCGATGTCACCGGGACCGACGCGGTATCGGCCAAGTCGATCACGCTTCTGGCCAGCGACACCTCGACCATCGACGCCGAGGCCGGTGCGGTCGCCATCACCGCTTCCGTCGGCTTCTATGCCGGTGTGTCGGTGTCCCTGGCGGGCACCGTGGCGGTCAACACGATCTCGTCGACCACACGCGCCTATATCACCGACATGGACAGCGTCACGACGACCGGTGGCGCGATCACGGTGGATGCCGCGGCGGATGCGGAAATCAACGCGCTGGCATTGGCGGCGTCCTTCGCCGCGGGCTTTGCGGCTTTCGGCGGTGTCGCCGTGGGCGGCGCCGGGGCAGGGGCGTTCAACCTTGTGAACGCCGATGCGCTGGCCTTCGTGACGTCGAGCGATCTGACCGCCGTCGGCGGCGGTGTCTCGGTTCTGGCCGATAACAGCTCTGCAATCCATGCCCTGATCACGGCCGAAGCCGCCGCCATCGGCGGGGGTATCGGCGGTGTCGGTGCGGCCATCGGGGTTTCGGTCGCGCATAACTATATCGGTTATGGGCTGACCTATGTGGATAACAGCGACGGGGTCGATATCGGCAATCAGGTGCTGGGCGAAGCCCTGACCGCGGCCTTTATCGAAGACAGCGATATCACCGCCACCACCGGCGCGGTGCAGGTGTCGGCGACTTCGAACCTGACCATCGAAGCGCTGGTCGCGGCGCTTTCGGCGGCCATCGGCGTTGGCGGTGTCGGCTTCGGCGGCGCCGGTGCGGGGGTCAACGTGGTCAACCTGATCGGCGGGCAGACCAGCGCCCGGATCGACGGCAGCCGCGACACCAACGACACCGATTCCGATGACCGGCTGAATGTGGCGAGCGTTACGGTCGAGGCCATCGATACCTCCACGATCTCGGCCATCGCCGGAGCCGCCGCCATCGGCGCGTCCGTCGGCGGCGTCGCCCTGAGCGCGACCGTGGCCGTGGCCACCGCGTTCAACCAGATCGAAACCGTGGTGGACGCGCAGATCCTCGATATCGACCGGATCGACGCCACGGGCAGCGTTTCGGTCAAGGCATCGGAAACCGCGACCATCGAGGCAATCTCGGCGGCAGCGGGCGTATCGGCGGCATTCGGCGGCGCCTTTGCGGGCTCCATCGCCGGGGCCGGCGCGGATGCGGCGAACGTGATCCTGACGGATGTGGACGCGGTCATCGACAACAGCACCGTCGACGCGGGCGACGATGTGCTGGTGGATGCGGTTCACGCCGCGACGATCGAGGCCTATATCATTTCGGCGGCGGTGTCGGCCAGCGTCGGGATTTCGGGCGGTGTCGCCTATTCCATCGGCGCGGGCGCGGCGCGCAACTTCGTCGGCTATAACCTGGTCGGTATCGACCAGAGCGGCAAAGGCGCGGCGGATGCGCTGATCTCCGGATCGTCCATCAGCGCGGGCGATCTGGTGCGCGTGCGGGCGGATGTGGACAACACCATCCTCTCGAACGTGGCCTCGGGGTCGGTCGCCATCGCGGGCGGCGCCTTCGGGGCGTCGGTCGCAGGGGCCTTTGCCGGGTCGGTGAACCTGATCGGTTTCGACACCTCGGCGGCGATCACCAGCAGTACCGGAACCCTTACCGCCGGGCGCACCACCGTGCGGGCCGACGATACCAGCACGATCACCGCGGGGGTGGCGGCGGCGTCCGTCGCGGCCACCATCGGTGTGGTCGGCGGCAGCGTTGCGCTTGGCGGCGCGATCGCGACCAACTCGATCAACAACAATGTCACGGCCAAGATCACCGGAACGGCGCTGGACGTCTCAGGCGATGTGATGGTCAAGGCAATCGAAGACGCAACGACCACGGCCATTGCCGCGGCGGCGACGATGGCGGTCAATATCTCGCTCGGGCCGACCTTTGCGGGCGGCGCGGCGGAAGCCACCAACCTGAACACCACGGTGACGAAGGCGTTCCTGACCGCGGGCAACAAGTCGGTCGACATCGGTGGCGATCTGAGCGTGACCTCGGACAACGCCGCGACCACATCGACGATCACCGGATCGGTCACCGTGGCGGCGGGGCTGTTTTCCTTCGCCGCGAACGGGTCGGTCGCAATCAGCACCGTGACCCCCACATCGCGTGCCTATGTGACCGGGAACGACATCTTTGTCGGCAATGACATGGAGGTTCGCGCGTCGGCCACGCCGAAGGCCAGCGCCATCGCCTATGGCGTCGATGGCGGCGCATTGTCGGTCGGCGTGTCGGCGGCCACGGCGACCAGTTCACCCACGGTCGAGGCCTATGTCAGCGGCACGGTCACCGTGATCGGCACCCTTGATGTGGATGCGGATCTGACGCTGAACAACGGCGCTCCGGCGGCCAGTACCCTGGCATCGGCGTCCACGGGGGCGCTGATTGGCGTCAACGGCGCGGTCACGATCTCCACCAGCACCGGGACCGTGTCGTCCTATCTGGCCGACGGCGCGATTCTGGATGTGGGCCGCGCGATCAATGTGACGGCCAATTCGCAGACCGATCAAAGCTCGGTCTCTGACAGCGCCGTGGTCGCGGGGCTGGCCGGGGTCGGCGCGAATGTGGTGGAGGCGACGTCGGACGTCACGACCGAAGCCTATATCGGATCCGATGTTCAGATCCTGAACGGGGCCGATCTTGGCGGTCTGACCGACGGTCAGGTCTATTACATCGTCGTCAACGATGAATCCGCCATCCAGAGCTATGCCACCGGGGCAGACACGGTCACCATCGACACGATCCTGGATCTGCGCAGCAACGATGTGGTGACCTATGTGAACCGCTCGGGCGGGGCCGACATCACCGGGCTGAAAAACGGCAGCAGCTATAAGGTCGTCAAGACCGGCGGCACGTCGTTCAAGCTGTATGAACAAAATACCGACGGCACGTTCCAGACCGTTGCGGCCAATCTGACCGGGTCTGTCTCGGCTGCCGGCCATGTCCTGCGCATGCAGGATCCGCGCCAGGTCGGGCTGACGGATTCGCTGCAGAAGGCGACGGACCGGACCACCTATCCCACCGCGCCCCTCACGGTACTGACGCCGCTGCAGGTCAGCGGGCTGCTGCATTCGCTGAGCCCGAGCTCTGCCTTCTCCACCGGCAGCTTCAAGTTCGATCCGAACGGCGATGTGGCCAATAACCTGATCAACCTGGGCGACGGGCTGGATTTCAGCGCTGATTATCTTTCGTCCGTGGGCTCGCGCACTGTGAGCGGCGGCGAAACGGTCGAGGTCGCCACCGGTCACACCGCAGGCGGCGTCGTTGGCGGGATCTATGAATTCCGTCTGTCGGCCGCCGAATTCATCTCGCTGAGCGGCGAGGATTTCAGCGACCTCACCCGTTGGCGTCTGGTGCCCACCGATTTCAATCTGATCACGGGCCAGGCGGTGATCTATAACCGGTCGGGCGGCGCGGATGTGACCGTGCAGGCCACCGGGTCCGACACCAACTGGGGCCGGGCCAACGCGCTTGGCGTGTCGGCGTTCTTCTCGGGCGCGGCGTCGTCGGTCACCATCAACGACGATTCCTCCACCAGCGCCTATATCAAGGACTACACCGTCGACAGCACCCGCGACATCCGGGTGGACAGCCTGACGATCCGCGCGACCCACACGTCGAATTTCGACGGCCAGACCGACTCCACCAATGTGGCGCTGGTCGGCGGGTCGGGGGCCTGGATCACCTCCACCATCGACGCGGATGTGGATGCCTCAATCGGCGACGGCGTGTCGATCCAGACCAGCGATCTTGAAATCTATGCGGACAACAAGGCCCGCAAGGATCTGGTCGCGACCCGCGGGCAGGGCGATTACAACGTCTATGCCGCATCGGGCGGGGTTGTGGCCGGGAATGCCGGGGAATCTGAGCACTTCCTCTATTATGACACCACCGCCGGGGTGGGCGCCGACGCCATCGTCGATGTGGTGGGCAGCGCCTTCGACGCGGGCGATTTCCTGATCGACGCCTATAACGACTTCGAAGGGTCGGACGACATCAACCTGAATGCCGGGGGGCTGATCTCGGGCGCCGGGGCGACGTCGAACATCAATATCCGCCGCGCCGATGCGACCGTTGAGATCGGTGACCGGGCGCAGATTTCCACCGTGGGCGATATCGACCTGCAGACCCGGACCCGCGCCGAGCTGATCGTCGAACCGCAGGTGAACACCTACGGTCTGGCCGCGGGCGCGGTCGTGGACAGCAAGATCGAACTGGACATCGAGAACGAAACCCGGGTCGGTCAGGATGCGGTGCTGGTCGCGGTGGGGGATGTGAACCTGCTGTCGGGCCGCACCCGTGAAGGGGCGGTGAATTCGCTGATCCTGACCTCGCATGGCGACGCCCTGAACGCATCGGTGGTGCCGATCGACGATCTGGAATCGACCGTCAATCTGGACATCGTCAATGCGGTGGTCGTCGAAAGCTCGAACAATTCCGGGCTGACGCCGGGCGCCGAACCGGCGGGCACGATCTTCAAGGGCATCAATGCCGGCGGCGACGTGAACCTGGTGGCCGAGGATCTGGATACCGGCGACAAGCTGGCCTATGGTACGGGCCACAACTGGCTGACCGCGGTGGCCAGCGGCATCGACAGCCTGCTGGGCGCCGACGGGGTGGCCGAAGAAATCGCCAACGGCAACCTGTTCAAGACCGTCGATACCAGCGTGCAAGTGGATGGCTTCGTGCAGACCGGCCTGTTCCGCGAACAGACCATCACGTTCGAGAAAAACCTGGCCGCCACCAGTGAAGCCGATCTGATCCTGAACACGGAAAACACCGCCGGCGTCGGGTACAGCATCACTTATGAAACCCTGGCCGCGAACCTCTTCGAACAGAAAGAGCGGCTGGAGGACCTGATCCGCGAGTATCAGGGCGATACGGAATCCGTCGCCGCCTATACCGCCGATCTGGAACGGATCGAACGGACGCTGACCTCTCTGGGTCTGTCGGGCGACGACGGGTACGGTACGACGCTCTTCACCGAACTGACCTATCCGGTGATCAACCTGGACGACATTTTTGCCCAGACCGGGTCGATTTGGGTCGAAGCCGAAAACCTGACCGGCTCCGGCACCTTCTATTCGCCGGGCGACGTGACCGTCACGGTGACCAACGAAACCCCGGCCTTCCTGCGGCTTGGCCGGATCGAGGTGCCTGAAAACGACGGCGGCCGGGTGCTGCTGAACAATGCCGATCTGACCAGCATGGACTTCGGCGGCACGATCCTGACCGCGACCGCGACCGAGGCGCTGGTGGAGATCGTCAACTCGTTCAATGCCGACGATCCGCAGCAGTCGCCCTTCGATGCCTTCATCGTGTCGCCCGATATCGAGGTGACCGAAGAGATCAACAATATCGACGGCACGGTGCGCATGCGCAGCGAAGGCAGCATCGTGGCCTTCGCGTCGATCAACGCCTCGCGGCTGGATATTCTGGCCAAGCAGGATTTCGTCCTGAACGCGCTCGGCTCCACCCTGCATACCGGAGGCGACCCGGCAGGTGCCGCATCGCGGTTTGCGTCGGTCGCGCGGGATGCGGAATCGGCGTTCTCGCAGGCGGGCACGACGATCTTCACTGAAAAATCCGTGGATCAGGTCAGCTCCGTGACCACGGCGGAACTGAACGCCGCGCTGAACGATACCAGCAAGGTCGGCCATGTGATCGCCGGCAATATCGTGCAGATTACCGCGTCGCGGATCAACGTGAACGGCGTGATCCAGTCCGGGATCGCCGATCAGCGGGTGATCATCACCGCGGCCGTTCAGAGCCAGATCACCCAGGCCAAGAACGCCTATGCGGCCGGGGGCGACGAAACGCTGGTGCAGCTCGATCTGGGGGGCCCGGACGAGGTCGATATCGGCGCCGAACTGGGGCTGGATCAATCCGTGCCCGGCTATGCGGAAAGCAGCAAGGACGTCATCAACGCCTATTACAACGTGATCGACGACCGCATCGAGATTTCGGCGGCGCGGGTCAAGGGCGGGTATCTGTCGCTGACCGGGCAGGTTCTGTCGACCGGCAATGGCGAACTGCGCGCGGTGGACGGCTATGGCCGGATTCAGGTGCAGAACGATCTGGATATCCCGATCCTGATCGACACGCTCGATGTGGGCAACGACATCAAGGGTGTGATCAAGATCACCGATTTCGGGCCGGACAGCACCACCAACGAAATCTGGACCACGACCTATGAACGGATCGGCAACCAGATCCAGAAGACAGTGACGCTGTTTGAAAGCCCCGGCACCGGCAGCTTCGATCCGACCACCGATATTTCCGGCAGCACCATCACGCTGCAGGGGATCAATCTGGGCTATGCGGTTGGCGACCGGGTGATCTATCAGACCGATGACGACAGCGACCCGATCACCGGCCTGTCGAATAATGGCCTGTATTACATCAAGTCGGTCAGCCAGAGCGGTTCGGATCCGTTCACCGACACGACCACCATTCAGCTGTCGCTGACCAACGGGGGTGCCGCGATTTCGCTGTCGCTGTCGGGCACGTCCACGGCGTCGGCGGATCTGACCGAAGTGCGCGGCAGCGCCTTCTCGTCGAATGTCGGCAACCGGACTGCCAGCTATGACACCCGGTCGGACGGGTTCCGCTATAGCTGGACCACCGGCCAGAACCTTTCGGAAACCACTACGACGCGCTATGGCACGTCGGACTGGCTGGGGATCGACGCGTTTTCGCCCGATCCCGACGATGTGGTCAGCGGCCCGACGCGCGTGGCGGGGAATGTGCGCAATCTGGAAGACGGCGCCTATTTCGACAACGATCCCAGCACCGGTGCCGCCTACCTGTTCGAATTCGAACGCATCGCCGATCAGTTCGAATTCGACGCGATGGATGTAGACGCCGCCACCGACACGATCACCCTGGTGGGCACGGGGCTTGGGCTCGCTGTCAACGACCAGGTCCGCTACATTTCCAATGGCGGCACCAGCATCGGTCTGTCGACCAGCAGCAGCGTTGAATACAAGATCAACAGCGTGTCCGAAAGCGGCGGCAATACGCTGGTGACGATCAAGAAGAAAAACCCGGACGACAGCTATTCCAAGGTCACCACCCTGACCCCGTCGTCGGGCAGCGAGCTTCAGGGCCTGAACAAATACGTCTACAAGCTGGAAGACGACGGCGAAGAAAAGACCTGGTACGGCAAGAACACCTATTACGCGCTGGAAACCGAGGTTGAGCTGAAGAAGAACATCTTCACCCACTCGATCACCGCCGACCACGATATCGGGATCACCTTCATCGGCTATGACGAAGCGGCGGACGATGTCGACTTCTTCGGCCAGGATCTTGTTGCGACGGCGCCGGGCGCGAGCGCAGGGCCGCTGGTCGCCATCCGGTCGGTGGGCGATGTGCTGCTGAACGGGTCCATCGGCAACGAGGCCGGCTATACCCAGATCGTCACCCAGGGCGAGGTGGTTCAGCTGGGCAGCGGCGTCGTGACCGGCAAGAGCATCGAAATCCGCGCCGGAACCGGCGTCGGGGCCAAGGAAGCGGTGCTGATCGACCAGACGCAGAAAAGCACCGCCGCCGATCCGAACGGGATCGTCAATGTGGTGTCGACGACGGGTGCGGTTTCGATCGTGGAAACCGATGGCGATCTGCGCTTCGACCAGATCACCTCGGCCCATGGCGCCACCACCGATGTGACGGCGGAGCGCAACATCATCGCGCTGGACAGCGGCAACCTGATCAAGGGCTCGCGTATCTTCCTGAACGCGCAATCGGGCGGCATCGGGGATTACACCAACGATCTGGCGGTGAATATCGACAGCAGCAGCGCGGCGGGCGATTATGTGAATGTCGCGGCCACCGACGATGTGAACCTGACCGAGATCACGGGCGACCTGCGTCTTGAGCGTATCGACACGAATGGCGGGGTGGATCCCGCGACGCTCGACAGTTCGCTTTATCCGTCCATCGACGATATCGGCACCAACCAGAACATCCGGCTGCGGATCCTGAATGGCGATCTGATCGACGCGAACACGGCGGAATCGAAAGATCCCCGCAGCGCGGGCCAGCTGCAGGCGGTCTATGACCGGATCCTGGGCAATGGCGATCTGACCAACTCGCAATCGGTGGCGCGCACCATCGCGTCGTTCGAAGGCGCGCGGGCGCAGGAATACGACGCCTATTGGGAATTGCGCCGGACCCAGGACAGCGCCATCGGCAGCCTGGAACATGGCGGCACCTATTATGCCGTGTCCGATTTCGTGTCCGTGGATCTGACCGATTTCACCGCCGTGTCGGATTTCGCGTCCGATGTGGGCGGCGTGCAAGACATCACCAAGGGCACCCGTGTGCTGGTTGCCAACACGCATATGGCCGGCGGGTTCGCGGGCAAGGTGTATGAATTCGTGGGGATCGAGGATCTGGGATCCGACGATGCCACACTGCAGGATCTGGCCGCCGGGTTGCTGGTGCGCGTCGTCAATGGCTATGCCGCGGGCGGCACGGCGGGCGCGGTCTACGAGGCGCAGGAACGCGCCGATGCGGTGTCCGACGCTGGCGAGACCTCGGCAGAAGCCGGGCTCGTGATCCGTGTGTCCACCGGTCATGACGCAGGCGGGGTCGAGGGCGCGCTTTACACCATGGCCGACATCGCCGATCTGGCATCGGATGCGGGCACGGGGCAAGATCTGTCCGCGGGCACGACCGTCCGGGTGGCGCAGGGCGCCAATGCGGGCGGGGTGGTCGATGGCATCTATGCCTTCGTCGATCAGGCCGATCTGGCCTCGGATGTGGGTGTGGGTCAGGATCTGGATGCGACCAGCATCGTGCGCGTCGCCGCCGGGCACGCGGCGGGCGGCACGGTCGGGGCGCTTTATCAGTTCATCCCGGCGCAGGCCTTTGGCGTCGATCTGGGGGCCGAGGACTTCTCGGATGCCGCGCGCTGGACGCTGCTGAGCAGCGGTGGCGGGACCCCCGTGGATGAAACCGGCGTCGATCTGGCGCTGGAAGATTTCAGCGACACGACCCGTTGGGTCGCGGTCATCGTGGATCTGTCGGTCGAGGATTATACCGACACCGCGCGCTGGACCCGAACCCAGATCGATCTGTCGGCCGAGGATTATTCCGACACCGCGCTCTGGACGCTGGTCAGCGAAACCGATGACGCGGCGGCGCCCGTGGACGATGCCGATGTGGATCTGTCGGCCGAAAACTATCTGGACACCAACCGGTGGCGTCTGACCACCGCGGATGCGATTTCGGTCGATGCTGCGGTCGGTCTGCAAACCGGGGATCAGGTGATCTATCGCGCCATCGCGCCGGTGCTGGACGGCACCGTGGCGACCGTGTCGTCCGCGACCGGCATCACCACCATCGCGACGGGCGATTTCGTCCGGCTGGTCGCCGATTTCACCGATGCCGACGCTGCGGCGGCGGTGACCTCCACCAGCCTGGTGAGCAGCGGGTCGCTGTATTACCGCTATGTGGGGCCGGATCTGAACGGCGGGACGCTGGACCTGACGGGCGAGACCTTCACCGACACGACCCGGTGGGATTTCGTTGCCGCCAACGACGTTTTTGTCTTCCTGGGCGGGACGGCCGCGGGCACCAATATCGACCTGCGGGCCGAGGAGTATTCCGACGGCCTGCGCTGGCTCGCCGCGACCGAGGTGGCGGATCTGAACGCGGTCAGCACGCAGATCGGCGGGCTGGTCGACGGCACCACCTATGATGTGGACATGACCAGCGGCGTCATGCAGCTGCGCGATACCTCGACCAATGCGATTGTGGATCTGGACACGACCGACACGCTGGTGGCGCTGATCCGGCTCGATATCCTGGGATCCGACAATGTGCATCTTGCGGCGACGCTGGAGGATGCGCAGAACTTCCGGCCGAACACGCTGCTGCTGGATCTGGATGCGACCCGCGCCGCGCCGACGCAAACCGCGGTTCTGCCCAGCACCATTTCGGGCGGTGAAATCGATATCGCGCCGGGCAGCTATTACACGGGGCAGGAGCTGGTCTATACGGTCCAGTCCGGCGCCGCGATTGGCGGGCTCAGCGACGGCGGTCTGTATTATGCGGTGGTCAGCGGGGCGGGCGATACCGGCTTGCAGCTGGCTGCGACGCTGGCCGATGCGCTGGCGGGCACCAATCTGATCGCGCTGACACAGGGCAGCGCCACCGATGGCGGCGGGCATGCGTTCCAGTCGGGATCGCCGCTGCACCGCTTCTTCCAGGCGGCGACGGCGCCGGCGGATCGCGACGACGCTTCTCTGGTGGCGGCCTTCGATCCGTCCGGGGTCAATGTTCCGGTCGATGAGGGGCGCGACACGCTCAGCGTGACAGGCGGGCTCAGCACCGGGACCGCGCTGTCCTATATGTACCTGTATTTCGACCCGACCTTCTCGGCCCCGCTGAGCGCGGCGGAGCAGACGGCGTTCGAGACCTTCTACAGCACCGACCGGGTCAGCGTCTTCGCGCCCGCGTCGGACATCTATGGCGACGTGTCCGGCGACACGCTGGATTATTCGATCTATCTGGGCGGGCACGGTTTCGAAAACGGAACCAAGGTGATCTATTCCGCCGGTGTCAACGGCGGCGGGACCGCGGAAACCGCCATGGGCGGGCTGACCGAGGGGGCGACCTATATCGTCCATGTGGTGGGCGTGAACGGCGAACGGGTGAAGCTGATCGCCGAGGCCGACGAGGCGGCGTATCTGTCCGCTCTGGCCGATTTGAACGATGGCAACACGGCCAATGACGATGCCGCGCGCGCGGTGATCAACGGGCTCGCCATCGCGATTGATCCGGCCAGCGCGACCGGCGTGGCCCACACCCTGACCGGGTCGCTGTCGCCGGCGCAGATCCAGGCACGGATCGCGGTTCTGGAAGCCAGCCGTGCGGTGGAATATCAGGTGCTGCACGAAACCTACGGTCTGGTGGGCAATATCCAGACCGGGGCGGCCTATAACCCCGATCTTTATGACGATGCCTTCACCTATGATGCGGGCGACAGGACAAGTGCGTCCGCCGATAACCTGCATGGGCCGTTCGGCGCGGGCGATGTGTCGGGCAACACAATTGACTTTGGCGTCAACGTCTTCGTCACCGGCCGTCAGGTGCAATACACCGCCGGCGGCGGCACCGCCATCGGCGGTCTGGTCGATGGTGAGTATTATTATGTGGTGATCGACGCGGCCGATCCGACCAAGCTGCAACTGTCCACCACCAGCGACGGGGCGTCCATCGTGACGCTGGACAATGCCATCGGGTCGGGCACCGGGCACCGGCTGTCGGAAGGGGCGGCACTTGGGGCGCGGGCGGAATGGACCCAGAGCCAGCTCGACAACACCATTTCGGCATCCATCCTGCGGCCCAAGGCCGTGCCGGGCACCACCCTGCTGAAGGAACAGCACAACCTGCTGGGCTTCAATGTGGAGCTTTATGCCAACGGCGCCACCGGCGATATCGGGTCGCGCAAGGACGTGGTGACCATCGCGCTGGCCGATATCGAACTGCTGAAAAACTCCACCCTGCAGGCCGATCAGGACGCCCTGGCGGATCTGATCCTGCAGCTTGCCGCCGCCGAGGCGAGCGAGATCAGCTTCCTCGACGGCGCCTATCAGGTGATCGACAGCGAAGACGTGAACGCGGTGGCGGTCTATGTGCGCATCGACCCGTCCGAGGATCTGGACATCGCCGCCAAGGGCGACATCATCGCCGAGGCGGTGAATGGCGAGGTCTTCATCGGGTCTGACAGCACGTTGGGCATGCGGATCTATTCGGTCGTTGCGGGCAAGGAAGCGCAGATCAAATCGGCCTATGGGGTGTTCGACACCAACCCCAACACCACCGATCATGCGACGGTGATCGCGTCGGATCTGATCGTCGAAGGCGATCTGGGCGATATCGGGACCGCCCTGAACCCGCTGATCATCGATCTGGACGATGACGGCGAACTGACCGCGCGCAGCGCCGGAAATGTCTATATCACCGAAAACACCCTGGGAACGGAAACCGGGGACCGGGGTGATCTGATCCTGCGCGAAGTCACGGCGCGGACCGCGCTGATCGACAATCTGGTGGTGCTGAAAACCACCAAGGGCGATCTGCTGAAATCGACCCTGATCGCCGACAGCGGTCCGGTGGTCTTCACCAACGATCTGGTCTTCGATGTGGCGGGCAATGTGGGGTCGGCGACGCAATCGCTCGACATCGAATTGCAGGACAGCATTGGCGCCGATGACGGCACGCTGACCGGCGTCGCGCAGGGCGACATCTTCATCCGTGAATCCTTCTCGGGCGGCAATTTTGCCATTGACCGGGTGGAGTCCGTCTCGGGCGATGTGACGCTGGGGGCAATCGGCGGCAATCTGGTCGATTACGACCAGAACGACGCGACCGCCGATGTGATCGGCTACAACATCACGCTTTGGGCCGGGTTCATCGACTTCGATCAGGTCCAGCCCGGGGTGATCGGGTCTATCGGCGAGGTGCTGCAATATATCGAGATCAACACCAAGGGCGGCGTGCTGACGACCCGGTCGATGGACAGTCAGCGCATCACCGAAGTGACCGGCGATCTGCTGCTGAACACGATCAAGGTCGACGTGGCGGGCGAAACCGCGTTCATCCGCGCGCCTGACGGGTCGATCCTGGATGGCGGTCTGGTGGCGACCGATCCGAACCTTCTGTCGGGCAAGATCTGGCTGTTTGCGCTGACCGATATCGGGTCGTTCCTGAACCCGATCGAATCCGTGGCGACCAATCTGGAAAGCTGGTCGCAAAGCGGCAGCACCTATGTGTTCAACTCCGGCGCGCTGGAAATCGGCGGCGTGATCGACGGCAGCGCGGCGGTCGCCGTGCAGTCCGGCGGGCAGCAGGCCGGGGGCGATGTGAATGTGCAGGCCTCCAGCCCCATCGTCATCACCGAAGACGTGACCGCCGAAGGGTCGATCTTCTATCAGGCCACGGACGACGCGACCGACGACGGCACGCTGGTCGGGACCACCGCGGATGACGATTTCGTTCTGCAAGCCGGTCTTCTGATGCAAGCCGGCATCGCCGGGCCGAACCAGGACCTGAATGCGACGATCACCATCATTGCGGGCGACGATGTCAGCATCGAAGCGGATGCGGCGATCATCGCGCCGGGCGCCATCGTGATCGATGCGGACAATGCGACCGGCGATCCCGACACATCGGGCAGCACGGTGACTTTCGCCGACGGGTCCACCGTGTCCGGTGCATCGGTGCTGGTCCGCACCGGCGACGACGACGACACCGTGATCATCGCCGCCACTGCCAGCCTGTCGGCTGTGGGGCTGCTGCGCTTCGCTCTGGGGCAGGGCAAGGACGACCTGACGCTGGAAGAGCCCGCATCGCTGACCGCCGGGACGGTGGAAATCGACAGCGGCGACGGGATGGGCACCGTCCTGATCGAAGGCGACATCGCCGCAACCAACGCGTTCGATATCACCATGGGCAGCGGCACCGACGATCTGACGATCACCGACGTGTCGACCATCACCGCCGGATCGGTGGCCATCGATATGGGCGACGGCACCGGCACGGCGCTGATCGAAGGCGACATTGCGTCGGTCGGAACGTTGAGCTTCGACATGGGCATCGGCACCGACGATCTGACCATCACTGACGTGGCGACGATCACCGCTGGATCTGTGGCCATCGACATGGGCGACGGCG
>JAGQRU010000286.1 GCA_020425105.1 Paracoccaceae bacterium | reverse complement strand
ATCGACCACCTCGAAGCCGGCGCCCTCCATCATCATCGACACCACGTTCTTGCCGATGTCGTGGATGTCGCCCTTGACGGTTCCGATCACCATCTTGCCCACGCGCGGGGCGCCGGTTTCGGCCAGAAGCGGCTTCAGAATCGCCATACCGCCCTTCATGGCATTCGCGGCCAGCAGAACCTCGGGCACGAACAGGATCCCATCGCGGAAATCGCGGCCGACGATGGTCATGCCGCCGACCAGCGCCTCGGTGAGCACGCGGTACGGCTCCCAGCCGCGCTCAAGAAGGATGTTCACGCCTTCCTCGATCTCTTCGCGCAGGCCGTCGTAAAGATCGTCGAACATCTGTAGGACAAGTTCGTCATCCGGCAGGTCGGACAGGATGATCTCGTCGTCTTCGTCGCTCATGCTGGGCTCCTGATCCGGCGTTATGGGCTGTGGCCCATGTTTTCGCCAAATTGATGCCCCGGACTGTCCGGTTCGCGACACAGCGCCCGGCGTATCCGACGTTAACGCGGACGGCGGGGCGGTCTGCGGCGGTGACGCGGTTCGGCAATCGGGCCGCTCAGCCCGTCGCTGGCCGATGAAAACGCGCCCAAGGACGCGGCGATGTCATCGAGGCTGGGGCGCGAGCCGGGTTCCGATGCCTCCAGTGCCGCGCGCATGGCGCGAAGATGGTCCGGTGTCGTGCCGCAGCAGCCGCCGATGATGCGCGCGCCGCAATGGCGGGCCAGCACCGCATAGCGGGCCATCAGGTCGGGTGTGCCGTCGTAATGAATATGGCCGTCGACATATTTCGGGATGCCCGCATTGCCTTTGGCGATCACCGGCAGTTCGGGTCCCTGCGCCGTGATGCCCAGCACCGTGCGCAGCAAATCGGACGCGCCAACGCCGCAATTGGCCCCAAAAGCCAGCGGTTTATGGTCCAGCCGGTCGATCAGGGCGGCCAGGGCGGTGGCGGTCAGCCCCATCATGGTCCGGCCTGCGGTGTCGAAGCTCATGGTTCCGCACCATGGCATGTCCGCCCGCTTCGCCGCTTCGGCCGCGGCCTTGTATTCCTCGGCAGCGGAAATGGTTTCGACCCACAGCACATCCGCGCCGCCGTCTTTCAGCCCTTCGGCTTGTTCGTGGAAGATCTCGACCGCCGATTCGTGGCTGAGCTGTCCCATGGGCGCCATGATCTCGCCCGTAGGGCCCATGGACCCTGCCACGATGACGGTGCGGCCGGCAGAATCGGCCACGTCGCGGCCGATCTCGGCGGCCATGCGGGACAGGTCGCGCGCCCGGTGCGCCGCGTGATGCAGCTTCAGCCGCGCGGCATTCGACCCGAAACTGTTGGTGAGAAACAGATCGCTGCCCGCATCCACGGCGCCCTTGTACAAGGCGGCAATGCGATCGGGGTGCTGTTCGTTCCAGAATTCAGGCGCATCGCCCGAAGACAGCCCCATATTGAACAGGTTGGTGCCTGTCGCGCCATCCGCCAAAATCCAATCCCGTTGGGCCAGCACTGAACTCAGCGCATCGGACATGGGGTGCTCCATCCCTTTTATGTCTGGCGCTGTCGCTGCGCCAGTCACGTGTCGTTTGGGGTAACGGGCCGACTGTGCGGCCCTCAACCCTGTGGATCGGTCCTTATGAGGCCCGACTCACTCGCCCAAGACAGTCTTCCGCGCAGATGTCAGGAATTCGTTCATCTTGGCGCGGATGGTGGCTTCGTCGGTCAGATCGCCCAGATCCTCCGCCAGTTTGCGCAATACGACATCGTCACCGGGCTCGGTGAAATCCGCACGGATGATTTCCTTGGCATACCCGGCGGCTTCGGACGCGGATTTGCCCATAAGCTCCGCCGCCCAATAGGCGATATGCTTGTCACGCAGGGATTCCGCCAGGAATTCAAGCTCCGCATCATGCGCGAATTTGTTTTCAAACGCGCTTTCGCGATCATCAAAAGTTGTCATCGAGGCTCTCCTCACGGTCCTTGTTGTGTCGGTTATGCAGTCTTGGTGCACGCGCCACAAGGGGCAGGGTGGCGGTCTTCTTGCGACACTTACGGCATTGGCTTATACGCCCGATACCCGGCGCGGACGGTCGCGCCCTTATGTCAGATCGGAGACCCCATGGCGCGCCGCAAGAAGATTTACGAAGGCAAGGCCAAGATTCTCTATGAAGGCCCGGAGCCCGGGACCCTGGTTCAGTATTTCAAAGATGACGCCACCGCCTTCAACGCGGCCAAGCGCGATGTGATCGAAGGCAAGGGGGTTCTGAACAACCGNNAACCGCCTGTCCGAATTCTTCATGAACGGGCTGAATGAAATCGGGGTGCCGACGCATTTCATCCGCCGCCTGAACATGCGCGAACAGCTGATCCGTTCGGTGGAAATTATTCCGCTGGAAGTCATCGTGCGCAATCGCGCCGCCGGATCGCTGTCGAAGCGTCTGGGCATTCCCGAAGGCAAGGTGCTGCCGCGCCCGCTGGTGGAATTCTGCTACAAGGACGACGCTCTGGGCGACCCGCTGGTGACCGAGGAACACATCGCCACCTTCGGCTGGGCCAGCCAGCAGGATCTGGACGACATGGTGTCGCTGGCGCTGCGGGTGAACGATTTCCTGGCGGGCGTGTTTCTGGCCGTGGGGATCCGCCTGGTGGATTTCAAAATTGAAATCGGCCGGGTCTGGGACGGCGAATACCAGCGTCTGATCGTGGCCGACGAGATCAGCCCCGACAGCTGCCGCCTGTGGGACATCGAAACGGGCCGCAAGCTTGACAAGGATGTGTTCCGGCACGATCTGGGCAATCTCGCCGATGCCTATACCGAACTGGCCCGCCGCCTGGGCGTTCTGCCAGCCAATACGACGCCGGTGACCAAGCCGACTTTGATCAACTGAAGGTTGTGTGATGAAAGCTACCGTGCATGTGATGCTGAAACAGGGCGTTCTTGATCCTCAGGGGGAGGCCGTGCGCCACGCCCTGGGAACGCTGGGGTTCGGGGGCGTCGAAGGCGTCCGTCAAGGCAAGGTGATCGAACTGGATCTTGCCGAGGCGGATCGCGCGTCCGCCGAAGCGGCCGTGACCGAGATGTGCGAAAAGCTGCTCGCCAACACGGTGATCG
>JAGQRU010000285.1 GCA_020425105.1 Paracoccaceae bacterium | reverse complement strand
CTGACGCTGGGCGATCATGCCTTCGATCAGCGCGACATGCTGACCTATATCGAAAAGGACCGGCGGATCCTTAGGCCGCTGAATTTTGCCAAGGGCGCCCCGGGCATGGGTTTCCGGTTGTATACATTGACCGATGGGCGCAAGGTTCTTGTGGCGCAGGCATTGGGGCAGGTCTTTATGAAGCGTCCCTTCGACGATCCCTTCTCGGCTCTGGAGCCGGTGCTGAAATCGCATCCGCTGGGCGGGTTGGCGCAGGCTGTTGTGGTCGACATCCACGCCGAAGCGACGTCGGAAAAGATGGCGATGGGACATTTCTGCGATGGACGGGCGTCATTGGTGGTCGGCACGCACACCCATGTGCCGACCGGCGATGCACAGATCCTGCCCGGCGGTACCGGATATCTGACGGATGCGGGGATGTGCGGCGACTACAACTCTGTCATCGGGATGGAAAAGGCCGAGCCCCTGCGCCGGTTTATCACCGGGATGAGCAAGGGGCGTTTCGTGCCGGCCTCCGGCGCAGCGACCCTTTCCGGGATCTTCGTCGAAACCGATGACCGGACAGGGCGCGCCAAGAACGTGCAAATGGTGCGTCAGGGCGGCCAGCTTCAGGCCTCCGGGATCGCGTGAACGAACCGATGACCCAATGCGGCGGATGAGGGAAAAATGGCGGGCATAATCTCGGCGCTCGGCATCGAGCAGGTGGATGCGGTGCTGACCCTGCTTGTGGTGGGGCTGATGTTCATCGGGTTCCTGCGGGAAGCGTATCCGGCCGAAGTGGTCGCGGTCAGCGGCGTGTCCGTCCTGCTGGTGCTGGGCGTTTTACCCTATGCCGAGGCGCTGGACGTGCTGTCGAACCCGGCGCCCTGGACCATCGGGGCCATGTTCGTGATCATGGGCGCCCTGGTGCGCACGGGGGCGCTGCACTGGTTCATCGGGCGCACCGAAATGGTGTCGGGCAGCAGTCCGCGCATGGCGATAGCCATATTGCTTCTGTTCGTGGTGTCCGCGTCGGCGTTTGTGTCCAATACCCCGGTCGTGGTCGTGATGATCCCGGTCTTTACGCAACTGGCGCGCACCTTGAACATGGCGCCGTCCAAGCTTCTGATCCCGCTATCCTATGCGGCGATCATGGGCGGGACGCTGACCCTGATCGGGACCTCGACCAACCTGCTGGTGGATGGGGTTGCCCGCGAACAGGGCATGCAGCCGTTCTCGATCTTCGAAGTCACGCCGGTCGGCGTCGCGGTCGTGATCTGGGGGGCAATCTATCTGTCTCTGCTGGGGCCGCGCCTGCTGCCCAGCCGGGACAGCATGTCCAGCCTGCTGTCAGGCCGCAAGGGCATGAAGTTCTTCACCGAAGTCGCGATCCCTGAAGACAGCGCCCTGATCGGCCAGAAAGTCACCGACGTGGACCTCTTCAAACGCGAAGGCGCGCGGCTGATCGACGTGCTGCGCGGGGACGCGTCATTGCGCCGGGACATGGGGGTCGTGGAGCTTGAAGCGGGCGACCGCGTCGTCCTGCGAACCCAGATAGCCGAGGTTCTGGGGCTGCAGAAGAACCGCGATCTGCGCATGGTCGACAAGCTTTCATCGGTGGAAACCACCACCGTCGAAGTGCTGATCACCCCGGGATGCAAGATGGTAGGGCGGTCGCTGGGCTCTCTGCGCCTGCGTCGCCGCTATGGGGTCTATCCGCTGGCCGTCCACCGGTCGAACCAGAATATCGGCCGGCAAATGGACGATATCGTGGTCCGGGTCGGCGATACATTGCTGCTGGAAGGCGCGCCCGAAGACATTCAACGGCTGGCCGTGGATATGGAACTTGTCGATGTCGCGTCGCCATCTGCGCGCGCGTACCGGCGCGGTCACGCGCCGATCGCGCTGGCCTCGCTTGCCGGGATCGTGGTTCTGGCGGGGCTGGGCGTGGCCCCGATCTTGATGCTGTCGGTCGTTGCCGTGGCGGTGGTGCTGCTCACACGCTGTATCGACGCTGAAGAGGCCTTTTCGTTCATCGACGGGCGCCTGCTGACGCTCATCTTCTCGATGCTGGCCATCGGCGCCAGTCTTGAGGAGTCCGGCGCCGTGCAGCTGCTCGTCAACGGCGTGGCGCCGCATCTGATGGGGCTGCCGCCGTTCCTGCTGATCTGGTCGGTCTATCTGCTGACCTCGCTGCTGACCGAAATGGTGTCCAACAACGCGGTTGCCGTCGTGGTCACGCCTGTGGCTATCGGTCTGGCACATGCCCTGGGTGTCGATCCCCGGGCGCTTGTCGTGGCGGTGATGATCGCGGCCTCCGCCAGCTTCGCCACTCCGATCGGCTATCAGACGAATATGATGGTCTACGGCCCCGGCGGGTATCGGTTCAGCGACTATTTGCGGGTCGGTATTCCGCTGAACCTGAGCATGGGCGTGCTCGTATCGGCGCTGATCCCGTTCTTCTTTCCGATCTGAGGGCCTGAGTAAGCGGCAGGGAAGCGGGAGGCCGCCGGGCTTGCTGCGCGCGGGTCTGCGGGGTCCCTGAGGGCCGCAGATAAGGCCTTCGCACAGCCCCCCCGGGGGGGCTCCTCTCTGTGGCCGGGCTCTGGGGGCTGCCCAGGAGTGCTCAGCCGTCTGGCGCCTGTGGGCGCTGGTTGTCTGGAGAATGCTGTCAGCCCGCGAGCCATCGGGGCCCGGACGCGGAGGCGTCTGGACAAGAGACCAGACAAAAGAAAAGGGGCCTTGCGGCCCCTTTTCGAAAACTTGTGGCGCGCGCTGTTATGCGCGGGCTTTGCGGCGTGCGACGCCCAGCAGGCCCAGCCCACCCAGCAGCAGCGGAAGAGCTGCCGGCAGCGGAACCGCTGCGGTGGTGAAGGATGCGGTCAGAGCGACCGGGTTCTTGATCCCGTCTTCCCAGAAGATGGTGAACGAGTCGCCAGCCTTCAGAACGCCACCCGGCAGGGAAGCGACAGCCGAAGCTGCGGTCGGCGAGAACACGGTGATCACGCCATCGGTCGCGAACGACTGGGTCGTGGCCGAGGTGAAACCGAATTCCACGTTGCCCAGGTCGATCCCGGCATTGGTGCCAGAGCCGGACAGCGAGATGGTTTTGACGCGCAGATCTTCCAGCGCGGTGAACACGAACTGTGCGGTGTCACCGGGGCTGAGGATCTCGGTTGCAGCAACAGCAACACCAACGGTCAGGTTAGCATTGGTCACCTTGTTCACCGGCGCCGGCAGTGGGCCGCCGCCGAAGACCACCACCGCAGCCGAAGCGGTGTTGGCTGCGAAAATGGTCGCCGCGACCGCGGCAGCTTTCAAAAACTTGTTCATACGGTGTTACCCTCTCTTAACTCCTGTTCCGGTTATCGGTTAAAAAAACGCTTAGGTCAACCAATGCGTCGTGTTTCGCAGCCTCGGTTGGGTGAACGCGCATAGCGTGTTTCCGGCGGATTTTGGCCGGATTTGAGGCGGCAACTTCATGAAAATTAAAAGCAAATTGGGCGGGTCTGTTAACTATGCTCACGAGGGAATGCTTAAGAAACAATCTCGACGCCAATTTGCGCAGCAGTCTTGAACTCACCTCACGGGGCACTCAGTCTGTGAAAGTGCGCACAAATCACTGCAATCCAGTGGAGCGCCACACGCAAAGCGCGACCCTGTCCGGCAGGAAAACAGTGATTCTCAGCAGTCTTTTTCGAGGAGGCAGGACACTGAACGGGACGTCTCTGGGGGCTTGCCGCAGTTTCCATGAAGTCGGATGGGGCGTTGAAGCCCCATCCGGTGATCAGGCTGCACGCGCTGTTAGGCGCGGGCTTTGCGGCGTGCCACGCCCAGCAGGCCCAGCCCACCGATCAGCATCGGCAGAGCCGCCGGCAGCGGGACAGCCGAAGTCTGGAACGATGCGGTCACGGCAACCGGGTTCTTGATCCCGTCTTCCCAATAGATGGAGAACGAGTCGCCGGCTTTCAGAATGCCACCCGGAAGGGAAGCAACGGCGGCAGCGGCCGTCGGCGAGAACACGGTGATCACGCCATCGGTCGTGAACGAGTTGACCGTCGCCGAGGTGAAACCGAATTCCACGTTGCCCAGGTCGATCCCGGCATTGGTGCCAGAGCCGGACAGCGAGATCGTGTTGACGCGCAGGCTTTCAAGCGCGGTGAACACAAACTGTGCGGTATCGCCGGGGTTGAGGATCTCGGTTACGGCCACGCCAATATTTGCGGTCAGGTCGATATTCGTTATGCTGTTGACCGGGGACGGCAGGACGCCGCCACCGAAGACCACGACGGCGGCTGAAGCAGCATTTGCTGCAAACAGCGAAGCCGCGATGGCCGTAGCTTTCAAAATAGATTTCATACGGTGTTACCCTCTCTTAACTCCCACAGGAAGTATCGCAGTCGAGCATAGCACGGGTCAATTCAGCGGTTAACCATGTTGAAGTTATACATGCAGGGAAAGCACAACTGGCCCAGGTGCCAACCTGCAAGGTTGCGGCGTGCAAGAGTCTGAAAGAAAAGGGTTAACGGGCCGATTTGATGGTCATAGGCGGGAAACGACGCTGCAGCGCACCCTATGGGTGTGTTAAGAAATAGGGTCTCCATGCGTAAATCCTAATCACTTGTGAATAAGTTGCTCCCGCCGTTTCTGGCTTGGCAAAGTCACGCGGGGCGACGATTCGTCCATCCCGCCGGTCGCACGTCCGCCAAAAGTCATGAAACCGGGGATGATTTTCCCCGTCTTTTGCCTTGCGGCGCAGGGTGTGGGGCCGCGTTTGCGCAGGGCTTGCAGCGGGCTTGCGGGCTGCTTAAGAGGGGGCGCAACGCTGCACAGGCAGGAGGATCTGAAGGCATGGCCGGCCATTCCAAATGGGCAAACATCCAGCATCGCAAGGGGCGCCAGGACGCGGCGCGCTCCAAACTCTTCTCGAAGCTGTCCAAGGAAATCACCGTCGCGGCCAAGATGGGGGACCCGGACCCGGAGAAGAACCCGCGCCTGCGCCTTGCGGTCAAGGAAGCCAAGACGAACTCCGTGCCCAAGGACGTGATCGAACGGGCGATCAAGAAATCCCAGGGCGGCGACGCGGACAGCTATGACGAAATCCGCTATGAAGGCTACGGGCCCGGCGGCGTTGCGGTGATGGTCGAAGCCATGACCGACAATCGCAACCGCACCGCGTCGAATGTGCGGTCCACCTTCTCGAAGAATGGCGGCAATCTGGGGGAAACCGGGTCGGTATCCTTCATGTTCGACCGGAAGGGCGAAATCGTCTATCCGGCCACAGTGGGCGATGCCGACACGGTGATGGAAGCCGCGATCATGGCCGGTGCCGAAGATGTTGAAAGCACTGAGGAAGGCCATGTTATCCTGACCGCGGACAGCGATCTGAACGAGGTTTCGCAGGCGCTGGAAGAAGCCTTGGGCGAAAGCGAAAGCACCAAGCTGATCTGGAAGCCTCAGACCACGACCGAGCTGGACCTGGAAGGGGCCCAGAAGCTGTTCAAGCTGATCGAGGCGCTGGAAGACGATGACGACGTGCAGAACGTGACTGCCAATTTTGACGTCTCTGACGAGGTCATGGCCGCCCTTTGATTGTGCATGTGCAGAAAGATCCTGTTGAAGACCCCCTGAAAATGATGCGCGTCAAAGTGAGCGGAGTCGCCGGACGTTAATCTTAAGGGGTTCTTCAGACGGAGTTTCGACATGATACACCCCCCCCCACGAGCTGGCTGACGAATTTCCGGATCGCATCGATGCATTGCGCGATCTGCGGAGCCAGGACGCAAACGCAGCGCGGCTGATCGACGAATATAACGAGATCAACCAGACCATATTCCTGGTGGAAACGAACAAGCGCCCCATGTGCGATATCGAGGCACTGCAACTGCGCAAGTCGCGCATCCTGCTTCGGGACGAAATCGCGCGCATACTGGCCTGATCCACCGGCCCCGGCTAAGGCATTCGGCCCGCGTTCTTGAGGGACGCGGGCCTTTTTATGTGGCGGCGTGCGGTCTGACCTATTCGTCCATCTTCAGGGCCGAGATGAACGCCTGCTGCGGGATCTCGACCTTGCCGAACTGACGCATCTTCTTCTTGCCCGCCTTCTGCTTGTCCAGAAGCTTGCGCTTCCGGGTGGCGTCGCCGCCATAGCATT
>JAGQRU010000033.1 GCA_020425105.1 Paracoccaceae bacterium | reverse complement strand
CTGCAGGATGAAGGCGGAAATCTGGCTGGGCGAATATTTCTCGCCGCGCGCTTCGACCCACGCATCACCATTGCCGCCGTTGATCACTTCGAACGGCAGGTTCTTCTTGTCCTTGGCGAGATGTTCGTCGTCGAACCGGCGGCCGATCAGACGCTTCACGCCGAAAATGGTGTTGTCGGGGTTGGTGACCGCCTGACGCTTGGCGGGCTGGCCGACCAGCCGCTCATTCTCGGTGAATGCGACGATCGACGGGGTGGTGCGCGCGCCTTCGGCGTTCTCGATCACGCGGCTTTGCGACCCGTCCATGATGGCAACGCAGGAGTTCGTGGTCCCGAGGTCGATACCGATGACTTTAGGCATGCTTTTGTAACCTTCTTTCTTGGCGATGTTCAGGGATGGCCCAGGCATGGCGCCGATCCCCGATCCCTCAATGTTACGCCGGATGCATCCGGCTGACTGCGGAGTATATAAGTGGCACATCTGGGGGCTGCAAGCGATGGGATGGCCGGGAAAATGGGCCAAAATGACGAAAAACCACGCCGCCGTGGCCACCGGACCCGGCAATTCGGAGTTTTGCCGTGACCGGGTTCGACCTGAACGGCGTGCAGGTCCGGGCCGGGCTGCTGGACGCGGCAGCCCAGAGGGCATTGCTGGCCGATCTGCGCCGTGTCGTGGCGGCTGCCCCGCTTTTTCGCCCGGTCACCTCCCGGGGAAAGGCGTTGTCGGTGCGCATGACCGCCGCCGGGGATTTCGGGTGGGTATCGGATCGGCTCGGGTACCGATATGAACCGCGCCACCCGTCCGGCGCGCCCTGGCCGCCGATCCCGACGGCGCTTGCACAACTTTGGCGCGATTTGCTGCCGGATGCACGGGCACCCGAATGCTGTCTGGTCAATTTCTATGACGACGGCGCGCGGATGGGGCTGCATCAGGATCGCGATGAAGCCGACCTGACCCAGCCGGTCCTGTCCGTGTCCTTGGGCGATGACGGGCTGTTCCGCGTCGGCGGCGACACACGCGGCGGACCCACAAGATCGGTCTGGCTTCGGTCGGGCGATGTGGTGCTTCTGGCCGGCGCGGGCCGGTTGCGGTTTCACGGCGTGGATCGGATCCGGTTCAATAGCAGCACGCTTCTGCGGCAAGGCGGACGCATCAATGTGACCCTGCGGGTGGTTACATAAGCGATCCTGCGCCGAATGCGCGCGTAGATAAAGTCTGCGCTTGTACCGGATGACGCGAGCAGCACACAAGAGACACGACTAGTCACGAGGTATCTGAGTCATGGATTTTCTGAAGCTTGAAACCGAAATGCGGCGGCTCGCGCTGGAAGCGGGCACCGTGATCATGGAGATCTATGGCCTGGACGATTTCGCCGTAGAATCCAAGGATGACGAAAGCCCCGTCACCGCCGCCGACAAGGCGGCCGACGCGCATATTTCGGCTGGCTTGACCGCCGCCTTCCCCGACACGCTGCTGGTGACCGAAGAACAGGCCGCGTCGCATGCCGAAAGCGCTGCCAGCTTCCTGATCGTCGATCCTCTGGACGGCACGAAGGAATTCATCAAGCGCCGCGGCGAATTCACCGTGAACATCGCCTATGTGGAAAACGGCACGCCGATCCGCGGCGTGGTCTATGCGCCCGCCAAGGGACGGTTGTTCTACACCCAGGCCGACGGCCAGACCGTTGAGGAAGAAGGCCCGTTCGATCCGGCCGTGAAAGGCGCGGTCGCGCCGGTATCGGTGACCACCCCGGACAATTCCGCGCTGATGGTCGTGGCGTCGAAAAGCCACCGCGACGCGGCCACCGATGCCTATATCGCCAAGTATTCGGTCAAGGACATGACCAGCGCGGGATCGTCGTTGAAGCTGTGTCTTGTGGCTACCGGAGAAGCGGATTTGTACCCGCGGCTGGGCCGGACGATGGAATGGGATACGGCAGCCGGTCAGGCGGTTCTCCTGGGCGCGGGCGGGCAGATGGTGCGCTTCGACGACCACACTCCGTTGACCTATGGAAAAGCGGGCTATGAAAATCCGTTCTTCATCGCTTATGCCCCGGGCGTAGAATTGAAAGAAGCCTGAGGTCCGACGTGTCCGTCATCATTGTCATTCCCGCCCGTTATGCCTCGACCCGGTATCCGGGCAAGCCGCTGGCAATGTTGCGCGGCGCCGACGGGGTTTCCAAATCGCTGGTCCAGCGATCCTGGGAAGCCGCGATGTCGGTCAGCGGGATCGACCGCGTGGTGGTGGCCACCGACGATGACCGGATCCGGTCCGCCTGCGACGGGTTCGGCGCCGAAGTGGTGATGACGTCCGAAAGTTGCGCCAACGGCACCGAACGCTGCGCCGACGCTCTGCAGCGGCTCGGCGGCTCGGTAGAGATGGTCGTGAACCTGCAAGGCGACGCGCCGCTGACCCCGTCCTGGTTTGTCGAAGATCTGGTCGCCGGGCTGCGCAGCCATGACGATTGCGAGGTCGCAACGCCGGTGTTGCGCTGCGACGGCGCGGCGCTGGCCGGATTTCTGGAAGACAGGAAGGCAGGCCGGGTCGGCGGTACCACAGCGGTTTTCGACCGTGTCGGGCGCGCGCTCTATTTCTCGAAAGAGGTGATCCCGTACACATCGGTCGCGTATGCGGAAACGGCGCCGACACCTGTCTTTCACCATGTTGGCTGTTATGCCTACCGTCCCGCGGCGCTTGAAGCATATGGTAAGCTGCCCGAAGGTACATTGGAAAAGTTGGAAGGACTGGAACAGTTGCGCTTCCTCGAAAACGGCTGGCCCATGCTGTGTGTCGAGGTCGAAGGCCGTGGACGTGCTTTTTGGGAACTAAACAACCCCGAAGACGTTTCACGAATCGAAGCTATGCTGTCGGCGATCGGATAGGATCGGAGAACAGAGGAAAAATGTCCAAGCCCGGATGGGTGCGTGAAATCGTGAATGATTCGACGAATTTTGGCTTTCTGCCGCGTTGCAGCATCAGTCACGATGAAAGTATGCTGGTCAGGACTGCGTAACTTGAAAGTCAGTATCGGTGCGGCCACTTTTGTATTGTTGGTCGTTGTTATAAAGAGGAACGGGTAATCAAATGATACGCAAGGTAACCAAGGCGGTTTTCCCTGTTGCGGGGATGGGAACGCGCTTTCTGCCGGCGACCAAGTCGATCCCCAAGGAAATCATGACATTGGTGGATCAGCCGCTGATCCAGTATGCGATTGACGAAGCCCGCGCTGCGGGCATTACGGACTTTATTTTTGTGACCTCGCGCGGGAAAAGCGCGCTGGAAGACTATTTCGACGCATCGCCCCAGCTTGAAGAAACGCTGCAGCGGAAGAACAAGACCAAGCTGCTGGAAGCGCTGAAGAAAACCGACATGCCCAGCGGCGCCATCGCCTATGTGCGCCAGCGTGATGCCATGGGTCTGGGCCATGCGGTGTGGTGCGCGCGGCGTCTGATCGGTGACGAACCCTTTGCGGTTCTGCTGCCCGACGATGTGATTGCGGGCGAAACGCCCTGTCTGCAACAGATGGTCGAAGCCTATCAGGACACCGGCGGGTGCATGGTCGCCGCGATGGAAGTGCCCAAGGACAAGATCTCGTCCTATGGTGTGCTCGACACCGGCACCGACAACGGGTCGGTTGTGACCGTGAAGGACATGGTCGAAAAGCCCGCGGCGGACAAGGCACCGTCGAATCTGGCAGTGATCGGCCGCTACATCCTGACCCCGCGGGTGATGGAAAACCTCAACGACATGAAAATCGGCGCGGGCGGCGAAATTCAGCTCACCGATGCGATCGCGGCCGAAATCTCCAGCCACGATGGCGTGCACGGATACCGCTTCAAAGGTCAGCGCTTCGATTGCGGGTCCAAGGCCGGGTTTCTGCAGGCCACTGTGGCCTTCGGTCTGGCGCGGGACGATCTGGCCCATGAATTCCGGTCGTTCCTGCATGAATACCTGGCGGTGCGCGACGCCGCCGAATAATCCGCCGCCCGGGTTCAGAGACAGCAAAACCGCCGCAGATCACGCGGCGGTTTTTCGTTTCGGACAAAAAGACAGGGCGCGGATCAGGCGGCCTTCGATTCCTCGGCCCCTGACAGGATGGTATGCAGGATCGCCGGATCGTCATTGGCCCGCAACTGCGCCTGAACCTTGGGGTTTCGCAGCGCCCGCGACACCAGGGCCAGAGCCTTAAGATGCTCAACACCGCTGTCTTCCGGCGCGAACAGCGCAAAGACAAGATCCACGGGTTGGCGGTCCACGGCTTCGAAGGGCAGGGGTTTTTCCAGCTTCATGAAAATACCGACCACACGGCCAAGCCCCTTGAGCCGGGCATGGGGCAGGGCGATGCCGCCCCCCACGCCCGTCGGCCCGATGCTTTCGCGATCCAGCAGGGCATCCACGGCGTCGTCGGCCTTCAGCCCGTAGCAAGTTGCGGCAAGATCCGCCAGATCGCGCAGGAGCTTCTTCTTACTGGAGACTGTTCCAACAACCTTCACGGCCTCGGGTTTAAGAAGGGATCCTAGGGTCATACTCTGGGTTTTTCCTTGCCGCACTGTGGCGGTTGGCTCACTCACGCCTGCGCGGTGGGTTCGATCCAACCGATATTGCCATCCTCACGGCGGTAAACAACATTCACGCCGTCCGTACCTTCGTTGCGGAACACCAGAAGCGGCGCCTCCGCGAGTTCCATCTGCATCACGGCCTCGCCGACCGAGATCGACGGGATCCGGGTCTGCATCTCGGCGATGATCACCGGGGTCAGCGACTCCGGTTCGGAATGCTCATCGCCCGCCTCTGCGGCGATCACATACGACGAAGCGCCGATTCCATCAACCGGCTGAGAGCGATCTTTATGATGGTCTTTCAGTCGCCGCTTGTACCGGCGCAGCTGTTTTTCCATCTTCTCGCCGCAGGATTCGAATGCGGGATAGATGTCGAAGGCTTTTGCACGGGCCTGAACGGTCAGGCCGGTGGACAGATGAATGGTCGCTTCACATTGGAACTCCTGAGCGTTCTTCGAGAAGACGATCACCGCGTCGGTCGGGCGCTGAGCATACTTTTCAAGAAGACCGGACATTTCGGTCTTCACATAGGTCTGCAGCGCTTCGCCAATGTCGATTTGTTTTCCGGTGATCTGGTAACGCATGATACCTCCAGTGCGTTTCGGCATTTTCGCCATCCGTTCTTATGCGGGTGGACCCGCCAAGCGTACGATGACGCCCCTGCCAGTGGCAAATACAGACTGCGGCCCGGGTGATGGGCCTTTGTTATCTGGCCCTTGCGGTCGAGCGAGGCAAGCAGAGAGAAGCATATTTCCCATTTGGTGCCAGAACATTGCCTCATGTCAACTTGATCTGGATGCCGTGACGACAAGACGGAACGTCTTCAGTCGATCCGGAAACCTTCGCCCAGATAGACGCGGCGCACATTTTCGTTCTGGATCACGTCATTGGTCGAACCGCTCATCAGAACCTTGCCATCATGCAGGATATAGGCGCGATCCACGATTTCCAGCGTCTCGCGCACATTGTGATCGGTGATCAGAACGCCGATTCCCCGGGTCTTGAGCTGTGAAACCAGCGCGCGGATGTCGCCGACGGCGATCGGATCCACGCCCGCAAAGGGTTCGTCCATCAGCACATAGCGGGGGTTGGCGGCCAGGCAGCGGGCGATTTCGACCCGGCGCCTTTCGCCGCCCGACAAGGACAAGGCGCGCGCACGGCGCAGATGTTCGATGGAAAATTCCGACAGCAATTCTTCCAGCCGCTCGCGCCGGGTGGTGCGGTCGGGAATGGCGATTTCCAGGATCGACAGGATGTTGTCTTCGACATTCAGGCCGCGGAAGATGCTGACCTCCTGCGGCAGATATCCGATGCCCAGCCGCGCGCGCCGGTACATCGGCAGAAGCGTCACGTCGCGCCCGTCCAGCATCACCTGCCCGCCTTCGGGCGTGACCAGTCCCGCGATGGCGTAAAAGCAGGTGGTCTTGCCCGACCCATTCGGGCCCAGCAGCGCCACGACTTCGCCCCGCTGCAGATCCAGCGACACGTCGCGGATCACCGGCCGCTTGCGATAGCTCTTGCGCAGCCCCAGAATGTGAAGCCCGCCCGAGCTTTCCGCCAGGCTCATGGCGCCGTCAGGGCCGGTCATTCGCTGCGGCCCGCGGGTTGCAGTACCGACCGCACCCGTCCCTCGACCTCGCCGATGCCGGTTTCAAGATCGACGACCATGCGGTCGCCGGCCACCGTGTTGACGCCTTGGGTCAGCAGCACATTGCCGGTCAGAACGATTTCGTTGCGCAGCGGCATATAGACCGCTTCATCGCCTTCCGCGGCTTCTGTGGGTGTGACCAGCAAAACCTGGTCGCGGGCGGTGATGGTCTTGATCTCATCGCCCAGACTGCCATCTTCCAGCAGAACGTATTCGACCAGCAGCCATTGCGCCGTCAGCCGCATCGCGCCCTGCGTGGCCACCACATTGCCGGTGAACAGCGCCGTTCCCGCGTTCTGCGTCAGGTCCAGACGGTCGGAGACCACTTCGACCGGCGCATCGGGTTCGGGGTTGCGAAAGCCGCCGGTGGCGACATTCGTCTGGGCTGAAACGGCGCCCGCCGCGCCGATGGTCAGGACACAAGCCAGACCGATCCCCCTTGCAACGCGCATCATGCCCCCGTTCACCGCCTCTGCGGGATGTATAGCAGCCGGACCCCCTGCGTGAACACCACCCGGGTCTGGGTATCGTCGTCGGGGTCGGTAAAGATTTCCATGCGTCCCGCGTCCAGTTCGCCCAGCGGTCCGTCCGCATGGACCGGCGCCAGGCTTTCCAGATGAGTCAGATCGGTGCGCAATTGCAGCGCATTCGTTTCCACCCGATAGCCGTTGGAGGCCACGATCAGCACATGGTCGGACAGGGTGGACAGCGCATTGATTTCATCCATCTCGCCGGTCAGGGCGGTGATGTCATAAACCAGCCCGTCCTGGGTCAGCAGCCGCGCCGCCAAATCGGTTCCCAGCGTGACGCTGGGCCGTTCTGGGTCGGGGCTGAAGGCTTCGGCGACGATCCTGACCTCGGTGCCGTCCTGGGTTACGGACGCATGCACCGGCGCGCTCAGCCTTTGCGCGCTGGCCAGATCGTTCACACTGTCTTCGGCAAAGCGTATCGGCTCGCCCTGGGGCGCCGTGCGGGCCAGCAGGAACAGCGTCGACAACAGCCCGATCGCGGCCAGCGGCAAGAGCACCTTGGCCGCCGTGACCAGCCGCGAATAGGTATTGTCGTACCGGCTCACCGCTTAGACGACGCCCGCGCGCAGGCAGTCATGGATGTTGATGATGCCCACCGCATCGCGCGACACCTCCGTATCCACGACAAACAGACAGGTGATCTTGCGCGCTTCCATCTGATGGACCGCTTCTTCTGCCAGCACATCCGGGCGTACGGTCTTGGGGTCCTTGGTCATGACCTCTGCCGCGTTGCGCGCCAACAGCCCGTCCATGTTCCGCCGCAAATCGCCGTCCGTGATGATACCGGCCAGAGCCCCGTCCGTGCCGGTCACGCCGACCACGCCAAATCCCTTCTGGCTCATGGTTACCAGAACGTCGGCCATCGGCGTTTCCAGCGGCACCAGCGGGATCTGATCGCCCGAATGCATCAGATCGGACACCTTGGACAGCTGCGCGCCCAGTTTTCCGCCCGGGTGAAACTTGCGGAAATCCTGCGGCGTGAAGGCCCGGTGTTCCATCAGCGACACGGCCAGCGCGTCACCCAAAGCCAGCGTCATGGTCGTCGACGACGTCGGCACGATTCCGGTGCCGCAGGCCTCGGGCGCTTGCGGCAGCAGCAGCGCCACATCCGCCTGACGCAGCAGCGTGCTGCCTTCGCGGCTGGCCACCCCGATGAGCGGAATGCCGAAGCGGCGGGTATGGGCGATCATATCGGCCAGTTC
>JAGQRU010000032.1 GCA_020425105.1 Paracoccaceae bacterium | reverse complement strand
ACCCCGTATTTCAGGCAATGCGCCCCGCCGGAATTCATCGCGATATTGCCCGCGATGGCGCAGGCCAGTTGGCTGGAGGGATCGGGGGCATAAAAGAAACCGTCAGCTTCGACCGCGCCGGTGACCGACAGATTTGTCACCCCGGTCTGCACCCGGATGAACCGGTTGGCATAGTCAATCTCCAGCACGTCGCGCAGCCGCGCCGTGCCCAGCACCACACTGTCGGCGGTGGGCAGCGATCCGCCCGACAGCGACGTCCCCGCCCCGCGTGGCACAACCGGCACCCCCATCCGGTGGCACACCGCCATCGCCGCGGACACCTGCGCCGTATCGCGCGGCAGGACCACCGCCAGCGGCGCGCAGCGATAGGCGGTCAGCCCGTCGCATTCATAGGCGCGCAATTCGTATCCGTCGGAAATCACGTCCCCGGGGTCGAGCGCGCGGCGCAGCGCGTCGATAATCTCGTCCCGGCGGGCCAGAACGGCGCCATCCGGCTCGGGCATCGCAATGCTGGACATGCGGTCTCCTCCCCGCGCCAGAATGGAGACCTTGGAAGGATGGAACAAGGGGCAAGGTACAGACGCCTCGCAGCCAGATCATCCGGCGCACAAGACACAGCCACGCAAAGCATGGTCCCCGGTCTGAGGGACATCGTGCATTGGGGGGAAAGGGTGGTAGCGGAGGAGGGATTTGAACCCCCGACACAAGGATTATGATTCCTCTGCTCTAACCAACTGAGCTACTCCGCCAAGAGTGAGCGGGTGACTAAGAGACCTGCTTCGGAGCGTCAAGAGCCAAATCCGCGAAATCCGCAAAGTTTCCGTGCGGCGCCAAACCGCTCGCGGCGTCGTGTTCGCGCCGGGCGTGGACACCGCCCGCAGGCGTGATAGCCAAGGATCACGACCCGCCCGCGCAGAGGAGCCCCCGATGACCGACACCGTCCGCACCGCCGATTGTCTGGCGCGCAGGCTTTATGACGCCGGATGCCGCCACGCATTCGGCATGCCCGGCGGCGAAGTGCTGACCCTTGTGGATGCGCTGGAAAAAGCCGGAATCGAATTCGTTCTGGTGAAGCACGAAAACGCCGCCGGGTTCATGGCCGAAGCGGTCTGGCAGCGGACCGGCGCGCCGGGGATCCTGGTGGCGACACTGGGGCCCGGCGCGCTGAACGGGATCAATTCGGTGGCCAACGCCCATCAGGACCGGGTGCCTTTGGTCGTGCTGACCGGCTGCGTCGATGCCGATGAGGCGCAGAGCTATACCCATCAGGTGCTGGACCACGACCGCGTGTTCCGGCCGATCACCAAGGCAACGATGCGCCTGACCCCCGGGGCCGCCGCGATCATTGCCGACAAGGCGGTGACCATGGCCATGGAGCCGCGCCCCGGCCCGGTGCATCTGGATGTGCCCATCGCCGTTGCGGCGGCAGAGATCCCGCGGCAGCACACGCAGGCCCGGCGGCTTGCCCCCCCTGCCGCACCTGCCCCCGGGCCGGATCTGGACAGGGCCCGCGCGGCGCTGGCGGCGGCGCAGCGGCCGGTTCTTCTGGCCGGTCTGGACGCGGTGAACGAAGACGCCGGACCGGCGCTGCGCGCCTTCGCCGAACGCTTCGGGGTGCCGGTCGTGACCACCTATCGCGCCAAGGGCCTGCTGGAGGAAACCCACCCGCTGGCGCTTGGCGGCGCGGGCCTGTCGCCGCTGGCCGACCGCACATTGGTGCCGCTGGTGCAGCGCGCCGATCTGGTGATCGCCGCCGGATACGACCCGATTGAAATGCGCCCCGGCTGGCGGGACGTCTGGGACCCTGCCCGCCAAATGGTGATCGATATCGCCCCGGTGCCCAATCACCACTATATGCACCAGTCGACCCTGACATTTCAGACCGGGGTCGCGGAAACCCTGGCCGCGCTTGGCGACGGCATCGCACCGCGCGCGACCTGGGGCCATGAGGCGGCAGCCGAAGCGCGCGCCACCCTGTCCGCGGCCTTCCCTGCCGATGCCGAATGGGGGCCCGGCGCCATCGTGGACACCTGCCGCGCCGTCCTTCCCCGCGACACCCTCGCCACGGTGGACAGCGGCGCGCACCGGATCCTCTTGTCGCAGATGTGGACCTGCCACGAGCCGCGCAGCCTGATGCAATCCTCGGGGCTCTGCACCATGGGCTGCGCCATTCCGCTGGCGCTTGGCGCGCAGATCGCCAGCCCCGACCGGCCGGTGGTGGCCTTCACCGGCGATGCGGGCTTCCTGATGATCGCCGGCGAACTGGCCACCGCGCACGAACGCGGCTTGCGTCCGATTATCGTGGTCTTCGTCGATGCCAGCCTGGCGCTGATCGAATTGAAGCAGCGCCAACGGCAGTTGCCCAATACCGGGGTCGATTTCGGCCAGCACGATTTCGCCGCGATTGGCCGCGCCTTCGGCGGCCACGGCGCGACGGTACGCGACCGCGACGGGCTCCGCCGCGCGCTGACCGACGCGCTGGCCGCCGACCGGTTCACCGTAATCGCGGCACAAATCGACCGAGGCGCCTATGACGGGAAAATCTGACCCCCGGGGCGCGCTGGATGGGCTGGTGGTGCTCGACCTCAGCCGGATCCTTGCGGGGCCGACCTGCACCCAGCTTCTGGGCGATCTGGGCGCGACGGTGTGGAAAATCGAAAACCCGGCCACGGGGGGCGATGACACACGGCAATGGGGCCCGCCCTTCGCGCCGCTGGCCGATGGCACGGACAGCGACCTGTCGGCCTATTTCATGTGCGCCAACCGCAACAAGCGGTCCGTCACCGCCGATCTGGCCCGCTCGGACGACCGGGCGATGATCGCAGCACTTGCCGCCCGCGCCGACGTGGTGATCGAGAATTTCAAGCCCGGCGGGCTGGTGCCTTATGGGTTGGATCACGCAACGCTGTGCGCCCGCCACCCGGGGCTGATCTATTGTTCGATCTCGGGCTTCGGGCAGACCGGTCCGAACCGCGACAAGCCCGGCTATGACCTGATGGCCCAAGGCTTTGGCGGCATCATGAGCCTGACCGGCGCGCCCGACGGCCCGCCGATGAAGGTGGGGGTCGGCATCGCTGATGTGATGTGCGGGATGTATGCCACCATCGGTATTCTGGCGGCGCTGCGCCACCGCGATGCGACGGGCGAGGGCCAGCATATCGACCTGGCGCTGGTCGATGCGCAGATGGCGTGGACGATCAACGAAGGGGTGAACTACCTGACCTCAGGCCAGCTGCCGCAGCGCCGGGGCAACGCGCATCCCAATATCGTGCCCTATGACGTGTTCGCCTGCGCCGATGGCCACGTCATCGTCGCGGTGGGCAATGACGGCCAGTTCCGGCGGTTCTGCGACTTTCTGGGACGCCCCGGTCTGGCCGACGACCCGCGCTTTGCCACCAACCCCGCCCGGCTGACCCACCGCGAGATGCTTCTGGCCGACCTGCGCCCGGCTTTGGCGGTCCTGCCGATGCAGGCGGTGATCGCCGGGCTGGAGGCCCGCAAGGTGCCCGTTGGCCCGGTCAACACGCTCGATCTGGCGCTTGGGTCCGATCAGGCGGAAGCACGCGGCGCCGTGATCGAAATGGACGGCCCGGGCGGGGCGCTGCGGCTTCTGGGAAATCCGCTGAAACTGTCCGCGACACCCGTCCGGTATGACCGCCCGCCGCCGCGCTGCGGACAGGATACCGATGCGCTGCGCCGTTTTCTCGATCCGGCGCCGAAACCGGATGCGGAGGGCGCCCCGGAGGAATCGGCCTGAATTTTCCCCACAACCCGCACACGCGCGAACACAAAAGCGTTGATTTTCCCGACATTGCTGGACAGCCCCTGCCCGCTTCCAACATAGCTGAAGGAAGATGACGGCGGAGACGTAGACGTGCAGACAGACCTTTTCGGCAACCAGACATCCCTCGACAGCCCCGAAGCCCTTGCGGCCTGGAATGCCTTGCAGCGGCGCTTCATGGCGCATGGGGCGGATGTGCCCGATCATCTTGCCGCCACCCTGACCGCCGCGCCGGATTTCGCGTTGGCCCACGCCGCCAAGGGCATGTTCATGCTGATGCTGGGCCGGCGCGAACTGGTGCAGACCGCGCGGGACGCGCTGGCCGATGCGCAGGCGGGCCACGCCGATACCGACCGCGAACGCGCCTATATCGCCGCGCTGGCCGACTGGCTGTCCGGCGCCCCCGCGCAGGCGGCCCGCCGGATCGAAGACGCCGCCGCCGCCCATCCGGGCGACGCGCTGGCGCTCAAGATCTCGCACGCTATCCGGTTCATTCTGGGACATCGCGAAGCCATGCTGAGCGTCCTTGACACGGCGCTGCCCCGGATCGGCGCCGATCACGCGGCGCAGGGCTATCTGTTGGGCTGTCACGCCTTCGCGCTAGAAGAAAACGGCCACTATGCCGCCGCCCGCCGGGCGGGCGAATCCGGGCTCGACATGGCGGGCGACGACGCCTGGGGGCTGCATGCGGTGGCGCATGTGCATGACATGACCGGCGACAGCCGGGGCGGGCTGGCCTGGCTCGACGGCAAGGAAAGCGCCTGGACCCACTGCAACAATTTCCGCTTCCATGTGTGGTGGCACAAGGCGCTGATGCATCTGGATCAGGGCGATCACGCGCTTGTGCTGGATCTCTACGACCACAAGATCCGCCATGAACATACGGACGACTATCGCGATATTTCCAACGCCACATCGCTGCTGATGCGGCTGGAACTGGACGGCATCGACGTCGGGGACCGCTGGGACGAACTGGCAGACCTGTCGGAACGGCGCGCGGGCGACGGCTGTCTGGTTTTCGCCGATCTGCACTATCTTCTCGGACTGGTCGGCGGCGACCGCGCGGCAGCTCAGCATATGCTGGTGCAGCGTATCATCGCCGACGGTGCCCGGTCGGAGAGCGAAACCGACGCTGTCTTTGCCCATCCCGGCGCCGCCGCCGCCCAGGGGTTGGAGGCCTTCGGCGCCGGCGACTATGCCACCGCCTTCGACCGGCTGGCCACGGCGCGCCCGGCGATGCAGACCATCGGCGGCAGCCATGCCCAACGCGACGTGTTCGACCGCATCACCATCGATGCCGGCATTCGGGCCGGCCGCCTGGACCGTGCGGCGGCGCTTCTGTGCGACCGGCAGGCCCGGCGCGGCGGCACGCAGGACAGCTTCACCGAACGCCGTCGCGCGATGATCGACGATTTGCGTGGCCCTGCCCTCGCGGTTCCGGCACAATAGGCGGAATTTTTTCGAAGAAGACCCGATGACAGCCCTTACAGACATCCCCTCCCGGCCCGCGGCACAACATATCGCGCGGGCGTCTGCCACGACCACCAGCCGCGATATTCGTCTGGATTTCTATCGCGGCATCGCGATGTGTATCATTCTGATCGCGCACATCCCGTACAACCGGTTTTCCAATTACATCCCGGCGCGATTCGGCTTTTCGGATGCGACCGAGATCTTCGTCTTCTGCTCGGGCATGGCCTCTGCGATTGCCTTTGGGCGGGTCTTCGCCACTCGCGGGCTGGGCTACGGCACGCTGAGAATCGGCTATCGCGTCTGGCAGGTCTATTGGGCGCATATTGGCCTGTTCTTCGCCATTGCGGTCACCATGGCGGCGCTGGACGGCACCGGGCTGTTCGAAAAGGTCTATCTGACCGCCCTGAACCTGCATCCGTTTTTCGATGCGACCGAACAGAACCTGATCGGGCTGATGACGCTCAGCTATGTGCCGAATTATTTCGACGTGCTGCCCATGTATCTGGGGATCCTCGCGATGATCCCGGTGATGATGGCGCTGGCCTCGGTCCACCCGGCGCTGGCCCTTGGGGCGTCTGCGGCGCTGTGGGCGGTAACCCAGACCGGAGCGCTGTCGCTGGGGGCCGAGCCCTGGTCGGAGCGCGAATGGTTCTTCAACCCGTTCGGGTGGCAGCTGATCTTTTTCACCGGGTTCGGCTTCATGCGCGGCTGGTTCCCCAAACCGCCGGTCAAGCCGGTGCTTGTGGCTGTGGCCATTGTGCTTCTGATCGCGGTGGTGCCCTTTGCCCGCTGGCAGATCTGGACCCATATCCCGTGGATCGAGGCCTGGCGCGACGCCAACCGGGTTCTGATCGCCAAGACCGATTTCGGCATCCTGCGCTATGCGCATTTCCTGTTGCTGGCCTATGTGGCCTGGGTCCTGGCCGGCCCCGGCGGCAGCCATATCCGCGCCGATGGCGACGGGTTGGGCGCCCGGATCTGGGGCGTCGTGCTGCGATGCATCCTGAAGATCGGGCAGCAATCGCTGGCCGTGTTCATCACTTCGATGTGGCTGGCACAGATGCTGGGCGTGCTGCTGGATGTCACCGGACGCGGCCTTGGCGCCGTATGGTTCGCCAATCTGATCGGGATCGCCTGTATCACCGCGACGGCCTTCTTCGTCGGCTGGATCAAGTCTCATCCCTGGCGCGACGCGCCCGCCAAGGCCACGGGCGCCTAAGGCCCGTTTCCGGTGGCGGCGATCCAGTCAAGAACCATCGCCGCCCATCCGTCAGGCACCGTATGCCCGCCCTCAAACAGCGCCAGGTCCAGCGCCCCGCCCGGGGCGCAGCGGTGCCATTGGCGGCGCAGAAAGGCGCCGTCGCGCCATGCCCGATCCGGCTGCGGATCGGCACATCCATTCGCCGCGCGCCAGATTTCCAGCGTCCCGAAGATATCACCCTGCAGATAGCGCCCGCCGCCCAGCGGGCGCCCTTCCAGCGGCACGGTCGTATCCTGCCACCCGTGGGCCTGAAACAGCTTCACCGGACCCGCAGCGCAAGACGCGGGATGCGGGCGCCAGAACCCGCCCGACACCGGCAGATACCGCGCGAATGCCCCCGGATCGGCGCAGGCCAGATAATGCACCAGAAAGGCGCCATTGGAAAAACCGCCCAGGCTGACCCGGTCCGCGTCGATCCCGAAACGCGCCGCCGCGTCCGCGCGGACCTCCTGCAGGAAGGCGGGATCGTCGCGCGCGCCGGGAAAGCGCGTGGTGTCGAATACCCATCGCCGCCCGTTGCGCCCCTGCATCAGCGATCCGTCCGCGGCGATCACGGCAAAACCGCGCTCCAGAAACGGGTTCACCAGGGCCCTGTTGCGCAGGCTGGCCGCGCCGCTGCCGCCCAGGCCGTGCAGCCAAAGCAGCGCAGGCGCCCCGGCGGCGCCGGTTTCGGGCAGCGCGATGTAATAACTGCCATGGGCCGTGTCGCAGACCGCCGCAGGATCGTCGCCGCAAGATGCCAGAACAGGCCGGGCGCATAGAAGCGCTGCCAGCAGGATCCAGATGCAGATGGGGCCCCGCCGCACGCGACCCGTCATCCGGGATATCCCGTCACCGGCAGACCCCGCGCCACCCAGCCCGGACCCGCGCGCGATCCCTGCATCCCTTCGGGCACATCCACCAGATCCGTCTGCCCCGCTGCTTCCAGCCGGGCGGTCAGCTGGCTCGACCGGACGCCACGGGCGCAAATCAGCGCCACGGGCCGTGCCGGATCGGCGGCGGTGGCCGCAGACAGCGCCGCGGTGAAATCCGCCCGCCGCATGTCGATGGGAATGGCCCCTTCGGCGACACCGGTCGCGGCCCATTCATCGGGCCGGCGAATGTCGATCAGATAAAGCTGCCCGGCGCGCACCAGAGCCAGCGCTTCTTCGGGCGTCACCGTCCGGCCGTCGAAGGGACGGCGCAGGATCCAGGCATAATATCCGCCGGTCCCCGCCACGAGCGCTCCGGCGCCGATGGCCAGAGCCTTGCGCCGGGACAGCAGGGCGGCGGAAACGGTCGGTGTGGCCTGTGGCATGTCGGCTCCTATTGGGGCTGATGCGGGGTCCGGTCGCGGACCCCGCCAGTTCAGTCTAGCAGAGCCGGCTTATTTCAGAAGCGGCGCCTGCGACGACCATTGCGGAATGGTGCTGGTCGATGCGGTGTCGGCTTCGATACCAACCCAGTTCTTTTCCGAAGCCTGCAGATTGCCGGGAATGTCTGCCTCCCAAAATCCCACCACGTTCTTGGTGATGTTCAGATACAGCTTTTCATCAATGATGCGCCAGAGCGTCGGATTGCCCGGCACCTTGCCGCCCTGCGCCACACCATAGGCGCAATGGCCATCATATTGCGGCGCGAAATGCGCCGGATCGGCCAGGAAAGCGTCGCGATTGGCCTCGGACGCGAAAGCGAAGGTCGCGCCGTTATAATCGGCGGTGATTGTGGCCAGCCCCTTTTCCGGTTCGGGCTGCGCCTGTCCCACCGGCGCCTGGTCGAGCCCGAAATAGGACACGACGTCATAGCCGGAAACGGCATAGCCGGTTTCATCAATATATTGGTCGCCCGCCCAGACAGCGGTCGCGGAAAGAGTGGCCAGGGTCAGGCCAAGAAGGGTCTTGTGGAACATAAGAGTACTCCGTGCTTGCGTGCCTGCTGTTGAATAATCCCTCAAGCATGTCCTGGCACCCCACCCTCCCTACACTGTGATGGGATGTGCGCGGCCGCGATGCGGCGGGTCCGCCCGACATGGTCGGCACTTGTCCCCTGCCCCGCGCTGCCCTAGAACCCGATGCGACCCGAGACTGGAGAGACCCGATGCTCGACCTCACCTACGAGACCCCGAAACCCAAAGTCATAGCCGGTGCCAAGCACGATTGGGAACTGGTGATCGGGCTTGAGGTCCACGCGCAGGTGGCATCCAACGCCAAGCTGTTTTCCGGCGCCTCGACCCGGTTCGGGGCCGAGCCGAATTCGAACGTCGCCTTCGTGGATGCGGGGATGCCGGGGATGCTGCCGGTGATCAACGAAGGCTGCATCGCGCTGGCGGTGAAGACCGGGCTGGGCCTGAAGGCGCAGATCAATCTGGTGTCGGCCTTCGACCGCAAGAACTATTTCTATCCCGATCTGCCGCAGGGCTATCAGATCAGCCAGCTTTATCACCCCATCGTGGGCGAAGGCGAAGTGCTGGTCGACATGGGCCCGGGCGTGGCGCGCAAGGTGCGGATCGAACGGATCCATCTGGAGCAGGATGCAGGCAAGTCGATCCACGACATGGACCCGCATATGTCCTTCGTCGATCTGAACCGCACCGGCGTCGCGCTGATGGAAATCGTGTCCCGCCCCGATATCCGCGGGCCGGAGGAAGCCGCCGCCTATGTCGGCAAGCTGCGCCAGATCCTGCGGTATCTGGGCACCT
>JAGQRU010000284.1 GCA_020425105.1 Paracoccaceae bacterium | reverse complement strand
CGGTGTCGCCGATATACATCCCCGGCCGTTTGCGCACGGCTTCCAGGCCCTTGAGAACCTTAATGGAATCCGCGCCATATTCGTCCTGGGGGGAGGTCGTGTCAGCCATGCAATCTGCCCTTCATCTTGTCGTCATCTTATAGGCGGACGGGCACCGGATGTCACGGGGAAGACCGGTGAAATATCGCTTTATGTAAAGGGGATTAGGCATCCGACTGCGATCAGCATGGCCCCTGCGATACGGTTGGCGCGCCGCAGGGTGGCCGGTGTGGTCAGCAGCCGGCGGGCGCGGCCGACCAGCATGGCAAATCCAAGGTTGCCCAGAAACGGCACCGCCATGGACAGCCCGACAATGACCGCAATGTCCGGGGGCGTCAGACCGGTCAGATCGAAGAAGCCCGGCAGCACCCCCATATAGAACAGGATCGCCTTGGGGTTGCCCAGGATCGCGGCCAGTCCGGCCAGAAATCCGGCCCAGATGCCGGGCGCGGTCAGCCGCCCGTCACGGGCGATGCCCCGGTCCGCATGAAGGATCAGGTTGGCCCCCATGATCCAGAAGACCGCGACGCCCACGAAGCGCAGCACGGTCAGGAAGCCTGAAAACTCCTGTGCGATCCAGGTCACGCCAAAAATGGCCAGCAAGGGCCAGACCGCATCGCCGACAAGCACGCCGAAGGCCAGGGGCCAGGCAGCGGCGAACCCGCCGGACAAGGCGCGCGCCGATAATGCAAGCCAGACCGGCCCCGGGGTCAGAAACAGGGCCAGAAGTGCTGTGGAGTAGAGGGCGAGATCCGGGAAGCTCACAGTCATATCTTGCCATATGGACCGGACGCGGCCGGAGCAAGAGCCGCATATGTTGCTGCTGCGCAACGCTGAGCCGCGTGCAGCGCCGCCCCGCCACGGACTTGATTCAAATCATGGTTTTGGGGCCGATCCGGGCGCATTTCCGCGCTGCGACAAACAAAGACCATGAAGGGGGACCCAACCCATGACCAAACAACTGATTGCCGGCGGCCTCGCAGCACTTCTGGCGACCGTGGCTCTTCCGGCCTTCGCCCAATCCGCGGGCGACTGGACCGTCGGCGTCGGTGTCGGCTATGTGCAGCCGAAATCGGATAACGGCAAGCTGACCGCGAACAATCTGGAAGTCGATGTCGACTCCAGTACGCGCCCGACAGTGACCGCCGAATATTTCGTCAGGGACAATCTGGGCATCGAGCTTCTGGCCTCATGGCCCTTCACCCATGACGTCGACCTGGAAGGTCTGGGAAAGGTCGCTGAAACGACACAGCTGCCGCCCACCCTTTCGCTTCAATACCACTTCAACGGCATGGCGGGCGCCGGGTCGATTTCACCCTTCGTCGGTGTGGGGGTGAACTTCACCTCGTTCTTCGACACCGACACCAAGGGCGCGCTGAGCGGGTCGAAGCTTGAACTCGACAATTCCTGGGGCTTTGCCGCGCATGCCGGGGTGGACTATCGGATCACCGATAACGGGTCGGTCCGGGCGGATGTGCGGTATCTGGACATCGACAGCGAAGCCAAGCTGGACGGCGCCAAGATCGGCACGGTCGAGGTCGACCCCTGGGTCTTCGGCCTCTCCTACGTCCACAAGTTCTGAGGCGCATCCGCTCCGCTTCCGGGGTGTGCGCTGCGTGGCGGGGGCTCAGGCTTCCGCCACGATGCTTTCTCCGCCCGTTTCCGTGATCTCGAACCGCTGGCCGCGCCCGCCCAGGGCATCGAAAAGATGCGCCTCGGTGCCGGTCATCCACGCCTGTGCCCCAAGCGCGCAGATTTCATCGTAAAGCGCGGAGCGGCGCTGTTCATCGAGATGCGCGGCAATTTCATCAAGCAGAACAAGCGGCGCCGCGCCGTCGCGGTCGCGCAGCGCGCGGGCATTCGACAGCAGCAGCGAAATCAGCAGGGCCTTTTGCTCTCCGGTTGAACATTGCGCCGCAGTGACGCCTTTGGCGGTGAATTCAGCGCCCAGATCGGCGCGGTGTGGCCCCACAAGGCTGCGCCCGGCCCGCAGATCGGCGCGGCGCGCGCGCGCAAAGGCTTCGGCCAGACCGTCCTGTGTGGCCGAAAGGGGCGCACCATCGGGCCAGATCATCGCCAGCGTGGCAGCGGGAAAGGCGGTTTCGGCGCGATCCTGCGCCTCGGCGATCAGGTCCAGTGCGGTGCTGCGATGGGCGTGAATGCGCGCACCGCTTTCGGCCATCCGGGCTTCCAGCGCGTCATACCACCGGCCATCCTGCACCTGGTCTTTCAGCAGCCGATTGCGGTCGCGCATGGCCTTGTCGTAGTCCAGCGACACACCCGCATGATCGGGAAAAAAGCTGAGCGTCATGCGGTCCAGAAACCGCCGCCGCCCTTCGGCGCCTTCAAGCCACAGCCTGTCCATGCTGGGCACCAGCCACAGCACCGGCAGCATCTGTCCCAGTTGCGTCTGCGACGCGGCCTTGCCGTCGATCCTGGTGGCGCGGCTTTGCCCGGCTTCGGCCCGCAGGTCGATTTCATGAAGCCGGTCTCCGGCCCGCAGGTCCGCGCCGATGCGCCAGCCCAGGGCTTCCGGGCGCCGGGCCAGATCCACCGCTGCCGCGCGCCGCAGACCGCGCCCGGGCGACAGCAGCGACAGGGCTTCCAGAAGATTGGTCTTGCCCGCGCCGTTGGGGCCGCACAGCACCACAGGCCGCGCGTCCACGACCAGATGCGCGCGCCGGTGGGACCGGAAATGAGACAGGCTCAGAGACGTGACGGCGCGCGGCATGGGCTCAGATCCCGCACCCGGGCGCGCCGGTCAGGGTCATACCCGCATGGGCATCACGACATAGACGGCGGATTGGTCGGTGCCTTCGCGCATCAGCGTCGGATCGCCGGAGGAGTTGAACAGGAATACCGCATTTTCCCGGTCCACCTGGCTGGCGATTTCCAGCAGGTATTTGGCGTTGAAGCCGATCTCAAGCCTTTCATCGCCATAGGATACGGCCAGTTCTTCCTCGGCCGCGCCGCTGTCGGGAGCGTTCACCGACAAGGTCAGCCGGTCGTCGTCCAGCGACAGCTTCACGGCGCGGGACCGCTCAGACGATACGGTCGCCACCCGGTCCACCGCACGGGCGAAATCCGCGGCATCGACCTCAAGCTTGCGCGCGTTGCCCACCGGGATCACCCGGGAATAATCCGGGAAAGTGCCGTCGATGACCTTTGACGTCAGCGTGATGTCCGGTGTCGCGAAGCGAACCTTGGTTTCCGACACAGACACCGCGATCTCCGCATCGTCATCTTCCAGCAGCTTGCGCAACTCGCCCACCGTCTTGCGCGGAACGATCACGCCCGGCATCCCTGACGCCTGATCGGGCAGGGGGGCGTCGATCCGTGCCAGACGGTGCCCGTCCGTGGCCACGCAGCGCAGGACCGGCTCGCCGTCGCTGTCGGCCACATGCATGAAGACGCCGTTCAGGTAGTACCGCGTCTCTTCGGTCGAGATGGCGAATTTGGATTTGTCGAACAGCCGCCGCAGGGTCTTGGCAGGGGCTGAAAAATTGGCCTCGTATTCCGACGAGGCCATGACAGGGAAATCTTCTTTCGGCAGCGTCGCCAGCGTGAACTGCGCCCGGCCGGCTTCGACCTTCAGGCTGCCGCTGGCGGGGTCCGACGTCAGCTCGACCAGCGCGCCATCGGGCAGCTTGCGGGTGATTTCGTGGAAGGTGACCGCGTTCACGGTGGTCGCCCCGGCCTGATGCACCTGCGCGTTTGCGGTGTCCAGAACCTCGATATCCAGATCCGTGGCGCGGAAGCGGACGCTGTTCCCCTCGGCCTCGATTAGCACATTTGACAGGATCGGGATCGTGTTGCGACGTTCGACAACGGATTGAGCCTGGGACACCGCTTTCAGCAGGGCGCCGCGTTCGATACTCAGTTTCATGCCACCATCCTCGCGTCGTAGGGGAGTGTGACGCTACCCGATTTCTGACACGGCACAAGGGGTTTTCCGGCAGGTTGGCCCTGTTTCCTGCCGGGAGCGGCGTCACGCCTCAAGCGACCGGCGCAGAAGCTCCAGATCTTCGGCCAATTGGCTGTCCTTGCCGCGCAATTCGTCGATCTTCTTGATGCCATGCATGATGGTGGTGTGATCGCGCCCGCCGAAGCGGCGTCCGATTTCCGGCAGCGATCGGGTGGTCAGCGTCTTGCACAGATACATGGCGATCTGACGCGGCCGCGCGACGGTGCGCACCCGGGTCGGCCCGATCAGTTCGCTCAGCCGGATGTTATAGTGCTCGGACACCCGCCGCTGGATTTCTTCGACCGTCACCTTGCGTTCGGACACGCGCAGCACGTCGGCCAGACAATCCTGGGTCATCTCCATTGTGATCTCGCGTCCGACCAGATTGGCCATGGCCACAAGCCGGACCAGTGCGCCTTCCAGAACGCGCACGTTGTTGGAAATCCGATGCGCGAGGAATTCCAGAACCCCCGATGCGATGCGCAGGTCCGGGTTTTCCTGGGTGTGGTTTTCGATCTTCTTTTGCAGGATGCCCAGCCGCAATTCGTAATCGGTGGGGTGCAGATCCACCACCAGCCCGCATTGCAGGCGCGACTTGATCCGCTCTTCCATATCCTTCATTTCACCCGGCGCACGGTCGCCCGAGATGATGATCTGCTTGCGCTGGTCAACCAGTGCGTTGAACGTGTGGAAGAATTCGTCCTGCGTGCTGTCCTTGCCGGCGATGAATTGCACGTCATCCACCATCAGCACATCGACCGACCGGAAAAGCTGCTTGAAATTCATCATCTCTTTTTCGCGCAGCGCCTGCACGAAGCGGTACATGAACTGTTCCGCCGACAGATAGACGATGCGCAATTCGGGTGACCGCTGCCGCAGTTCCCACGCGATGGCGGTCATCAGATGGGTCTTGCCCAGGCCCACCCCGCCATAAAGAAACAGCGGGTTGAAGGTCACAGGGCCGCCTTCAGCCACACGGCGCGACGCGGCATGCGCCAATTCGTTGGGCGGTCCCACAACGAAACGGTCGAACGTGAAACGCGGATCCAGCTTGCCGCCGGGCAGGTCGGCCTCGCCGGTTTCGGTCTGAACGGATGCGGGGGCGGCAGGCGCCGGGGCGGGCTCGATAACGGCCGGCCGCGGCGCGCGGGTCTGTCGGGCAAGCCGGACATCGAATTCTATCCGGCGCACCTCGGCTCCGGCGGAATGCAGATGCTGAAGGATCTGATCCGCATAATTGCGGTTGACCCAGTTGCCGATGAAATTGGTCGGGACGCAGAAATGGGCCACGCCGTCTTCGAACGCGTCGAATTCGATGGGGCAGATCCAGGTCTTGTAGTTGTGTTCGCCCACAGATTGTTTGAGCGCTTCCTGGACTTCACCCCAGATTTCGTTTGTCATACCCGTTCAGCCCATTCTTATTTTCCCGCGTGCCTGTCGCGGGTACCCCAGCTTCGTCGATCGCACGACGTCCAAGGACAAGAACATCCTCCGGTCCCTCCCGGTGAGCCAGCATGCCGGCCTGGTCCGATTGCCTCGAACCAAGGAACCGCAGCAGCCAGGGCGTTCGGCGTACCGAAAACCAGAGGCCCCCGCGGGGTGATGTTCTTGGACATGGTGCACGCGGACGGGCGCCCCTCCCGACCGATGCCGGCCGACCCCGCGTGCCCGCGGGAAACGGCCTTAAGATACACATCCGGATCCGGGGATTGCCCCCGAATTTTGGCAGTTTCGCCCGCGTGGTATCCACGTCGGGCCCGGTGCGCATCTCATGTCCCCCAAAGACGATGTGAATCGCAAGGAAGACACTAGCAATGGGGGCTCAACCGGCGCAACAGAACTTACACATTGACAGATGTTTTACCGAAAGCGAATCCGGTAACCATAAAATGTTAATAAAAAACAATGGATTAAAAGGTTCCCGCTACCGGAATTTACAAACGCAAAAAGGGAGGCCTTTCGGGCCTCCCTTTCCGAACCACTCTCCCTTAGCGGGAAAATTAGGCGATTGCTTTGACCCGTGCCGACAGGCGCGACATCTTCCGCGACGCGGTGTTCTTGTGATAGACACCCTTGGTCACACCGCGCATCAGTTCGGGCTGTGCCGCACGCAGAGCTTCAGATGCAACATCCTTGTCCCCGGTGGCAATCGCCTCTTCGACTTTGCGCAGGAACGTACGGATGCGCGACCGGCGCGCTTTGTTAACGGCATAGCGGCGCTCGTTCTGGCGGGCGCGCTTTTTTGATTGAGGCGTATTTGCCATGTTTCGTCTTCCCAAGTTTGGGGTGAAATCCGATGAAGCCCGCCGTTTAGGCGCGACTCGGCCACGTGTCAACCGCTGTCATCGGAAATCAGGTTACTTATCGCGGAATTGCGGATCGCGCTTTTCGGTGAACGCGGCCATGCCTTCGGTCTGATCTGCGGTGGCAAACATCATGTGGAACATGCGCCGTTCGAACAAGAGCCCGTCAGACAGAGACATTTCCTGGCTCTGGTTGACAGTTTCCTTCACGGCCATGGTGGTGATCCGGGACTTTTCCGCGATCTTTTGCGCGGCGGCGCGGGCTTCGTCCATCAGCTTCTTGGCCGGGACCACGCGGCTGACGAGGCCGGATCGTTCGGCTTCATCCGCCATCATGAAGCGGCCGGTCAGGTGCATGTCCATGGATTTGGATTTTCCGACCGCGCGCGTCAGCCGCTGGGTGCCGCCGAGTGCTGCGTTGACGCCCAGATTGATCTCCGGCTGGCCGAATTTGGCGGTGTCGGACGCGATGATAAAGTCACACATCATCGCCAGTTCACAGCCGCCGCCCAGGGCATAGCCCGACACTGCGGCGATGATCGGTTTGCGGCAGGTTTGGAATTGCCGTGTCAGCGGGCCGAAATGATCGGTGTAGAACACATCGACGAAGCTCTTTTCCGCCAGTTCGGTAATGTCCGCACCGGCAGCGAAGGATTTTTCGTTCCCGGTGATGATGGTGCAGCGCGCTTTGTCATTGGCCTCGATCGCGGCCAGGGCATCGACCAATTCTCCCATCAGCCGAATGTTCAGCGCATTCAGGGCTTCGGGTCGGTTGAGCTTGATAAGCGCGATGTGGTCTTCGATCTCGACAATCAGCGTCTCGTAGGCCATGGGCTCCCGCCGTTCCAGTTTCAGCAGCCCCACGCCTTAACAGGGCGGCAGAGCCCATTTCAAGCTATCTTTGGCACCGCGGGCAATAGAAACTCGACCGTCCCGATTGCACGATGCGTCGCACGATTCCGCCGCAGCCCGGTTTCAGGCAGGCGGCGCCTTCGCGGCCATAGACCTGAAACGCGTGCTGAAAATAGCCCAGCTCTCCGTCCGGCTGCCGGTGGTCGCGCAACGACGATCCACCGGCGGCGATGGCTTCGGTCAGCACGGCACGGATGACCGGCACCAGCGTGGCGGCGCGGCGCGGCGCGATCTGACCGGCGCCGCGGGTGGGGGCGATTCCCGCCCGGTGCAGCGCCTCGCAGACATAGA
>JAGQRU010000283.1 GCA_020425105.1 Paracoccaceae bacterium | reverse complement strand
CTGCGCCGGATCGACGAAGGCGAATACGGTTATTGCGAAGCCACGGGCGAGCCCATTTCGCTGAAGCGGCTGGACGCGCGGCCGATTGCGACCCTGAGCCTTGAAGCTCAGGAGCGGCACGAGCGCCGTGAAAAAGTGCATCGCGACGACTGAACGCGGCGCCTGAGAGCATTTGAAAACACCCGGGCGCGTCCCGGGTGTTTTCGTATCCGGCGGAGGGCGGGATGCTGATCGGACGGGACATCACGGTTATCGGCGCCGGAATCGGCGGGCTCGCCACGGCACTGGCGCTGGCCTTGCGGGGCGCGCGGGTGGAGGTGCTGGAGCAGGCCCCGGAGATTACCGAAATCGGCGCCGGGATCCAGATTAGTCCGAACGGGATGGTGGTGCTGGACGCTCTGGGCGTCGCAGGGGATCTGATCGCGCGATCCGTGACGGGGCAGGGGGTGCGGCTGATCGACGGGCTGTCCGGGCGCGATGTGCTGCGGATGGATTTGTCGGCGCTGGGGCCGGAGCATCCGTGGCTGTTCGTGCATCGCGCCGATCTGGTCGATGTTCTCGCGAACGCGGCGCGGGCGGCAGGCGTGCGCCTGCGCCTGAATGCGAAAGTGGAGGTCATCGCCCCTGTTGGTGCCGAGATCCGCTTGACCATGCCCGCGGGCGAAACGCTGCACCGGTCCTGTGTGATTGCGGCGGATGGGGGGCGGTCGCTGGCTCGCGATGTCGTCGATGGCACGCAGGAGCCTGCCTTTACGGGGCAGACCGCCTGGCGGGCCCTGGTTCCGGTCACCGCGCCCGCCGTGCCGGAGGTGCGGGTGTTTCTGGGGCCGGGACGGCATCTGGTGGCCTATCCGTTGCGCGACGGGCGGACGATGAACCTGGTTGCGGTGCAGGAGCGGCCCGACTGGGTGGCTGAAAGCTGGATCCAGACCAGCGCGCCGGACGTGCTGCAGGCGGCGTTCGCTGATTTCGCCCCCGAGGTTCGGGAGCTTCTGCAGAGGGTGACGCAGGTTCATCTTTGGGGGCTGTTCAAACGCCCGGTTGCGCGGCGCTGGTATCGCGGGCCGCTGGCGCTGCTGGGCGATGCCGCCCATCCGACCCTGCCATTTCTGGCGCAGGGGGCCTGCATGGCGCTGGAAGATGCCTGGATGCTGGCGGCAAGTCTGTCGGATGCCGGCACGCCGGAGGAGGGTTTCGGCCTTTATCAGGCCCGGCGCCAGGATCGTTGCGCGCGGATCGTGGCCGCCGCCGACGGCAACGCGCGGGCCTATCATCTGCGCGCACCGATGCGCGGTCCGGCGCTGGCGGCGCTGCGCCTTGGGGGGCGGGTCGCTCCGGGTGCGGCGCTGAAACGGTTCGCGTGGCTGCACGGCCATGATGTGACGCGGGCGTAGCGCTCCCGCCCGTCCTTGCCCCTGACGGGGCGCGTCCCGTTGGGCCGGGCGCCGCTGCCGCGGCGCGGCCTGGGCTCAGGCGGCGAGGTCTATCCAGACCGGCACATGGTCCGATGGCTTGTCGCGTCCGCGGATGGCGCTGTCGATCTGACAATCCTGTAACAGATCTGCCGCCTGCGGGCTGAGCAGAAGGTGGTCGATGCGGATCCCGTCATTGCGGTTCCACGCACCGGCCTGATAATCCCAGAAGCTGTAGTGTTCAGGCCCGGGATGCGGCGGCATATGCGGGTGCCGGGCGCGAAACGCGTCGGTCAGCCCCAGATGCACGATCCTGCGCCACGCGGCGCGGCTGGGCGGCAGAAAGAGCGCGTCCGCGCGCCAGGCATCGGGGCGGGCCGCGTCTTCTGCTTGTGGGATGATGTTATAGTCGCCGCAGACCACCAACGGCTCTTCTTCCGCCAGCCGGGTCTTCAGATAGGTTTCCAGACGGGCCATCCAGGCGAGCTTGTAGTCGTATTTCGGCCCGGGCGCCGGGTTGCCGTTGGGCAGATAAAGCCCGCAGACCGTCACGGGCCGGTCGCCCATGACCCGCGCGGTCAGGAAGCGGGCCTGTTCGTCCGCCGCATCGCCCGGCAGGCCGCGCGTCACATCCTCCAGCGGGAGGCGTGACAGCAGCGCGACGCCGTTGAACGATTTCTGGCCGTGCGTTTCCACATGATAGCCCAGATCCTGGAAGTGCTCGGCAGGAAAGGCGGTGTCCTGCGCCTTGATCTCTTGCAGCACGGCTACATCAGGACGCGCCTCGACAAGCCAGTCCGTCAGTGCACAGATGCGTGCCTTGATGCCGTTGATGTTGAATGTCGCGATTTTCATGGGGCGCTCCGCCTGTATCTGGGCGCCGAGTATGCCCCGCCCTTCGGGAAGGGCCAGCGATTTTCGCTGTATCAGACGCCATTCGGCGGCGACTCGGCGGCGGTCCTGGGGCCGCCTGGGGTGTGTGCGGGGCTCTGAGAGGGGCTTCTGGCCGGGGTTGCGGAAAGTCCGGCGGGTTAAATGATTGAAAAACATGCGGTCCCGGAAAAAAATCGCCTCTCTGTCACATTTCTTCAAAAAAGGTCTTGCGAGTCGGAATGAGTATCCGTAGACACCCCTTCACCGACGGGGCGGCGACGCACTGACGGGGGCCGGACGGGGCCGAGGGACGCGGAAGCGGATCTGAGGTTTGGTCAGGTAACGACAATTAGAGACAGCATCGAGCGGGTTGCGCGAGTAAGATTTGCGCTTCACGCTGGTTTTTGCCTCTGTAGACGACGGAATTTGGGTTTTTGCCCACGCTTTTTGACAATTGAGTATCTGAAGAGATATGCGGGCGGTTTGGTTCATTCGATGGATCTGCCTCTGTATATCGCGCCACTAGGGATTTCGGTTCCGATGATGTGGTGTCAGCTTCACTGTTTGGCGGCTTCGTTTTCTTTGGAAACGATGCACGACAAACAGAAGTGTCCCCTTTGAACAAGGGGGACGATGTGCAGAGGTTCGAACGTCAAGGACACGCCGCAAGGCGTTTCAACTTGAG
>JAGQRU010000282.1 GCA_020425105.1 Paracoccaceae bacterium | reverse complement strand
GGGCGGAAAGATCACCAGCGGGATCGACTGCACCTTTTCCGTGGTGGGCGTGTACTGGATCAGTTCGAACATGCGGTTGCGAAACACCACCGCCCCTTCGGTCGCCGCCAGGTTTTCGCCGACTTTGAACGCTTTCGGATCGGACAGCGTCACCAGCAGCTCGCCGTCATTCGCTTCGATATCCTGCACCAGATTTTCCAACCCGGAGACGAGGGATTCCCCCTGGGTTTCCACCGCGCGTTCCAGCGCATCGGGATTGGTGCCCAGGAAATTTGTCGGCGCCAGCATGTCGATGATCTGCTGCGTGAAGTATTCGACCTTCTTCTTTTCGTCCGATTCCAGACCTTCGATGCCCGTGACCGCGCTTTCGATGGCCGACGAGGTCAGCAGATAATTCTGTTTGATGAAGTTGAAATAGGGATGGCTGTCCCACAAGGGGTTGGAGAATCGCCGGTCCTGCGGACCTTCGGTCTTGGGCGCAACCAGACGCCCGGAGGCGAGCGCCTTCTGGGCTTCAAAGTAGTGTTTCACCATCGACCCCCAGTACCCGACCTGATGTTCGATCAGTTTTCCAGGGTTCTGCATGACCTCCTGCATGTAGGCGGTCGCAGCCTTTACGAACAATTCCTGCTTGGGGCCATGAAGATTCGGGTCCACCATGCGCTTGTGAGCCATGGCGTTGACGAGGCGTTGGGACAACTCCTCCATCTTCGCGATGTTTTCGTTCAATCGCTCTAATTCTGCACCTGCAGCATTTTCTTCAGTTGTCATGTCCCGTTTTCCCCCGTAGGTTCATGCGCGATATTTGTATCGCCGCGGTGTGGGGGGGCCAAAGCGACCAATTGTTACGGGGGCGACCCCCAGATCGGGAGAATAGAATGCGCTATATGGCGACATACGACCTGATGGAGACGGTCAGGAATACCAACCAGTGGTTGGGTGCCACCGCGCGGGCCTTCGGCTCCTATCCCGCGACCGGGCTCATGCCCACCCCGGCGTTCCGCCTCATGGCAGCCTGGGGCACGGTGATGGAACGCAGCTTCTCGCGTATGATTGCCAAGCCCGACTGGGCCATCGGCAGCGTGGTGGGCGAAGACGGCCGCGACCACGTGGTCACCACACATTCCGTCATCAGCCGCCCCTTCGGCGATCTGATGAAATTCGAAGTCCAAGGCCGCGCCCCGATGCGCCGCAAGGTTCTTCTGGTCGCGCCGATGTCGGGCCACTACGCAACGCTTCTGCGCAGCACTGTGATCAGCCTACTGCCCGATTGTGACGTCTATGTCACCGATTGGCATAATGCGCGTGACATTCCGGTGTCCGAAGGCAAGTTCGACGTGGAAGATTACACGCTCTACCTTGCTGATTTCATGGAATTCCTCGGCTCGGACCTGAACGTGATCGCGGTCTGTCAGCCCGCGCCGCTCACCCTGGCGGCCACCGCCTATCTGGCGGAAAAGAAGCCCGAGGCACAGCCGCGTACCCTGACCCTGATCGGCGGCCCCATCGACCCCGATGCCGCCGCGACCGATGTGACCGATTTCGGACGCCGCATCACCATGGGACAGTTGGAAGAACTGGCCGTTCAGCGGGTCGGATTCAACTATATCGGCGCCGGGCGTCTGGTCTATCCGGGCCTGCTGCAGCTGACGTCGTTCATGTCGATGAATGCGGACCGTCACGGCGAAGCGTTCTTCAACCAGATCATCCGCGTTGCCAAAGGCGAAGCGACGGAACACGACCACCACAACCGGTTCTACGACGAATATCTGGCGGTCATGGACATGCCGGCGGAGTTCTATCTTTCCACCGTCGAACGCATCTTCAAGGACCTTGAGATCGCGCAGAACCGGTTCTCGATCGACGGGCAGAGCGTGGATATCGGCAAGATCACCACGGTCGCGGTCAAGGTGGTCGAAGGCGAAAAAGACGACATCTCGGCCCCGGGCCAGTGCCTTGCTGCGCTGCGGCTTCTGACCGGCCTGCCCGAGTCGAAGAAGGCGGCACATCTGGAGCCGGGCGCGGGCCATTACGGCATCTTCGCGGGCAAGAGCTGGCGCAACAACATTCGCCCGCTGGTGCTGGAATTCATCGACACCAACGGCGCACCGCAGGAAGAGCCGGCCAAGCCGCAGCTTAAATCGGTCTGATCCGACCGCAGAACCTGCCACAAGACATCCGCCCCTCGGGGCGGATTTTTTGTTTGTGGGCTACAGCCCCCGCGCCCAGAAAAGGATCCTCTCGGACACAGGCGCTGTCTTTTTCGGGCTCAGGATGTCGCCTGCCAGAATATGCCCCCCCGGATCGTCGGCGGGCGTGATCACCACCGGCACCAGATCGCTCGGCGCGCCCCATGTACCGGCAACCTGCCGGCTCTTCTTCGGGTCCACCACCTGATCTTCATTCGACACGAAGAAGATCGCGGGCACGATCATACTGCTGAAATCCAGGCCGCGGACCTCATGCGTCAGCGCCCCAAGCGCCGCCAGTACCTTGCTGGGATAGCTCGTGGTCCAGTTTTTCGCATGACCGTCATTGCGGGGGGTAAAGCTGCGCTCGGGCCCGATCAGCATCGGGCCCCACGTCCGCACATAAGGCCATTCCAGCGCGCGCCCGGGCAAACCGCTGACCCCCAGATTGGGCGACATCAGGATCACCCCCGCCAGATCCGTCCGCAGCGCGGGATCGGCCGCGACCGCGATGGCCAGCGTACTGCCGGTGGAATTGCCCATCAGAATCACCCGGTCCCCCAACCTGCGCCCGATCGCCATCGCCTCGGCCACATCGGCCATCCAGTCGGCAACCCGCGCTTCGCCCAACGCCGCACCGTCCTGCCCATGTCCGGTCAGGCGGGCGAAATACAGGTTCGCCCCCACCCCCGCCGCCACGAGATCCGGCAGCGGGCGCAGTTCCTCGCGCGTGGCAGAAAAGCCATGCAGATAGACGAGCGCGAGATCGGTCCGCTCCCCCGGCTCACCGGCCCACACGATCATCTTGGCCGCGTTGTCACGCAGGTTCGGCACCTGCGCTTCCTGCTCCGCCAGCCACAGGTCCAGATCGTCGCCCAGCTTTGCCGCGTCAAAGCGCGCGGTCAGGTCCGCCGGTTCGGTGGGTCCGATCCAGTCCAGCAGCGCCAGCCCGCCCCAGACGACCGCCGCAGCCGCAGCCGCCCATTTCAACACAGTGACGAGCAGCGCCATGATCACGCCCCCTTTTCCAATACATCGGTGATGGCTGCGGCGATCATCGCCAGACACTCCGGCGTTGAAAACCGGTGATCGGCCCCTTTCACCAGGGTCAGCCGCAAATCCGGACCCGTTGCGTGATCGATGAGCCTCACGGCCACATCGGTGGCCACGGCTTCATCATCGGTGCCCTGCAGGAACCGGACCGGCCATGGCAAGACCAAGGGGCGTGTCAGCACCTCCTGCTCGCGTCCGTCCTCGATCATGCGCCGGGTGATGGTATAGGGCGCATCGTAATCCGATGGCACCTGCACCACGCCTTTGGACATCACCTGCGCCTGCCCGTCCGCCCCAAGGCTGTCCCACATCGACGTCGTCATGAAATCCGGCGCCGCCGCGATGGTCACCATGCCCGCGATCCGCTCCGGCATCGCCCGCGCACAGAGCAGGGAAATCCACCCGCCCATGGACGATCCCACCAGGATCTGCGGCCCATCCGTCAGCGCGGCGATGGCCGCCATCGCATCTTCCGCCCAGTCGCCGACGCATCCGTCGGTGAAGTCCTCCGACGATTGCCCATGCCCCGAATAATCAAACCGCAGAAACGCCCGCCCCGCAGCCCGCGCCCAATCGTCCAGGAAGACCGCCTTGCTGCCGTCCATGTCCGACATGAAGCCGCCCAGGAACACCACGCCGGGGCCGGTTCCCGGGCTGTGGTGATACGCAATGCGCCGTCCCTGCGGCGTGTCGAGAAACTGGGGTAAGGTCATGGGCGCTCCGTCCTGGTTCCTGAAACCTTGCCGCGATGCCCGCGCGGCACAAGGACAAACTGGCCTGAAGCAGCGGAAGATCTCAATATAGGTGACCATCTTGTCACGTGACTATAAAATCACCTATAAGGCGGCATGGACCTGATCTTCAAAGCCCTCAACGACCCTGCACGACGCGCGCTGCTGGACCACCTGCGCCAGCAGGATGGTCAAAGCCTGACCGATCTGGCCGCCCCGCTGGACATGTCGCGCTTCGGCGTCATGAAACATCTGGGGGTGCTGGAAGACGCAGGCCTGATCACCACCGTCAAACGGGGACGGTTCAAATACCACTATCTGAACGCCGTGCCGCTTCAGCAGGTGATCGACCGTTGGATCGAGCCCTTGCTGGCCAAACCGGCCACGCGCAGACTGCTTGCCCTTAAATCCGACCTTGAAGGAGCTTCGGCCATGACCGACGACCAGAAACCCGACTTCGTTCTGCAGACCTTCATCCGTTGCACGCCGGATGCCTTGTGGCGTGCGCTCAGCGACCCGGAACAGATGGCTCAGTACCATTTCATGGCTGACGAGGTTGTCCGGGACAACAGCACGATCCTGACCTATCGCAACGGCCAGCTGCTGCTGACATGCCGCGAACTGACCGTGGACCGCGAAGCCGGTCGCGTTGTCACCACGTTTGAGCCCCACTGGGACCCGCAGGCGGTGCCGTCGCGCGTCGTCTATATCGTGCGGCAGGAGGGCGACAACTGCTGCCTGACGGTCGAACATTACGGGCTGCAGCACGGGTCCGAGGGCGTGGCCAACGGATGGGCGCGCATGATGGCCGGTCTGAAGACCTGGCTGGAAACCGGGACACCGGCGCGATTTGAGATGACCGAACCCGCCTGAGGGCAACGAGACCGGCGGACCGCCCTGATCCCGGGCGATCCGTCCCCCCGCCTGCCTGCGGGCTGCATGATTTGCTCCGGCGGCAAGGCACCCATTATTCGGCACCGGTCCCACCATGGCTGCCGATGCGCTGACGCCAAACCGGCGCAGTTCCCATCTGCCCTTTCGACGCCTTCTTGACAGCCTGACTGCCAACGCGCAGAAGGCCCGCGAACCATCCGCGCAACTCGCGCGGCCCTACCCGCAACCGGGCGTTCCGTGGGCGCCAAACCGACGAGGAGGCCAGACATGGCAGACATCTCGCTCACCTTTCCTGATGGCAACAGCCGTGCGTATCCCGCAGGCGTGACCCCAGCCGACGTGGCCGCCAGCATCTCGGGTTCGCTGGCGAAAAAGGCGATCTCCGCCACCGTGGCCGGCCGGCACTGGGACCTGCAATGGCCCATCGAAGCCGATGCGGACATCGCCATTCACACCCTGAAGGATCCCGATCAGGCGCTGGAACTGATCCGGCACGACCTGGCCCATATCATGGCCCGCGCGGTTCAGGAGCTGTGGCCGGACGTGCAGGTCACCATCGGCCCGGTGATC
>JAGQRU010000031.1 GCA_020425105.1 Paracoccaceae bacterium | reverse complement strand
CAGCCGGTCTTCGGCCCAGTCGCCGCCGCCGATCACATTGCCCGCGCGCACCGTGGCCACGCGCACCGGCTGCTCGGGTCCGAAGAAACTCGACCGCATCGCCGCCGCCGCCAATTCGGTTGCCCCTTTGGAGGCCGAATACGGATCATGCCCGCCCATCGGGTCGGTTTCGCGATACCCCCAGACCTGTTCGACATTGTCATAGGCCTTGTCCGATGTGGCAACGATCACCGATTGCAGCCCGTCAACCCCGCGCAGCGCATCCAGAACCTGCACGGTGCCCAGCACATTCGACGCGAAGGTTTCCACCGGTTCACGATAAGAACGGCGCACAAGTGCCTGAGCAGCAAGGTGAAAGACAATCTCGGGCTGACATTCGGCGATGGCGGCGTCCAAAGCGGCGCGGTCATTCAGATCGCCGATATGCGACGTCACGCCGTCCAGCGCCAACAGCTGCCACAGGTTCGGATCGGTTTCGGGGGCCAGTGAATACCCGGTCACCTTCGCCCCGGCGCCCGCCAGCCATGCGGTCAGCCAGGCCCCCTTGAACCCGGTATGCCCGGTAACGAGAACCCGCCGGCCCGCGAACCCGTCCGCGATCATTCCCAGACCTTCCAGGGCGCCTTGCCCGAGGCCCACAGATCTTCAAGCTCCTGCTTTTCGCGGATCGTATCCATCGGCTGCCAGAACCCGCCATGTTCAAACGCCTGCAATTCGCGATCCCGCGCCAGCCCCATCAGAGGCTCGCGTTCCCAAATCGTCGCATCGTCCGTTAGATAGTCGGCCACTTTCGGCGACAGCACAAAGAAGCCGCCATTGATCAGCCCGCCATCGCCCAAGGGTTTTTCCAGAAAATCGGTGACCGTGTTGCCGTCCAGTTCCAGCTGCCCGAAACGGCGCGGCGGCGGCACCGCGGTGACCGTCGCCAATTTGCCATGGGACTTGTGAAAGGCGATCCCCGCCCCAACGTCAATATCGCCAACCCCATCGCCATAGGTCAGGCAGAACGCGTCGTCATCCTGAAGATAGGGCATCACGCGCTTCAGACGCCCGCCGGTCATCGACTCGGCCCCGGTATCAACCAGATGCACCTTCCAGGGTTCCGAGTCCGTCTGCGTCATCGTCATGTCGCCGGTGGCCAGATCCAGGGTCACATTCGACCGGTGAAGATGGAAGTTCGCGAAATATTCCTTGATGACATATCCCCGATAGCCGAGGCAGATGATGAATTCGGTCACCCCGTGGGCACCGTAAATCTTCATGATATGCCACAGAATAGGATGACCGCCGATTTCCACCATAGGCTTGGGTATCCGCACGGTTTCTTCGCTCAACCGGGTCCCCAGACCACCTGCCAGGATCACACACTTCATCGGAGGTTCCCTATTTCAAACAAAAAACACCTCATCCGTTCAATCGCATAGAGTGGATGAAAAATCGACACTGCAATACTCTTTCGACCGGGTTTTCCAGACCATGGTTAGTGTCGCAGGCGCGGCGCTCCGAATGCGCGCTTTGGCATCCGTCTGCTCATCGACCCCGGGTAAATTATAGGCTGCAAAAGAAAAAGGGGCCCAATGCGGCCCCTTTTGACTGTCTGGTTCGACTGTCTGGTCGTTGGCCCCGTTCGGGGCCGCCGGATCAGCGCTTCGAGAACTGGAAGCTCCGGCGCGCCTTGCGCTTGCCGAATTTTTTCCGTTCCACGACACGGCTGTCACGGGTCAGGAAGCCCGCGGCTTTCAGGGCCGGACGCAGCGCCGGATCGTAAAGCTGCAGTGCTTTCGACACGCCGTGCTTCACGGCACCGGCTTGCCCCGACAAACCGCCGCCCTTGACGGTGGCCATCACGTCGAATTGGTCTTCGACACCGGCCACCGAAAACGGCTGACGCAGGATCATCTGCAGCACCGGACGGGCGAAATAGGCGCTCATGTCCTTGCCGTTGACGGTCACCTTGCCCGAGCCCGGCTTGATCCAGACACGCGCGACGGCGTCCTTCCGTTTGCCGGTGGCATAGGAGCGGCCGAACGCGTCGCGCACGGGCTCACGATTGATGGTCTCTTCCAAAGCGGACAGACCGGGGGTGATATCGGCACCTTCGACGGCGCCTTTCAGTGCGTCGAGAGACTTGATTTCCTCGGCCATTTTCAGCTCCGCGTGTTCTTGGAATTCATGGACTTAACATCCACAACTTCAGGCGCTTGCGCCTCGTGGGGATGTTCGGCCCCGGCATAGACGCGCAGGTTCGTCATCAGCTTGCGGCTCAGACGGTTGCCCGGCAGCATGCGCTGGACGGCCTTGGTCACCACACGCTCGGGATAGGCGCCTTCCAGCACCTTTCCGGCGGTCACCGACTTGATGCCGCCGGGATGCCCGGTGTGACGGTAATAGACCTTGTCGGTCCGCTTGCGGCCGGTCAGCTGGACCTTGTCCGCATTGATGATGATGACGTTGTCACCCATGTCCATATGCGGCGTGAAGCTGGGCTTGTGCTTGCCGCGCAGGCGCATGGCGACGATCGACGCAAGACGGCCCAGAACAACGCCTTCAGCGTCGATCAGGATCCATTTCTTGTCGATGTCAGCCGGAGTGGCTGTAAAGGTTTTCATATGGCAGACCCTTTGTCTGGAACAGAGCACCGGACCCTGTCTTTCGGATTGCGCGGTTTTAGCCGTATCGCGCGCATGGTCAAGCCATAAATTCGATTTTCCGTGATAAACAAGCGCCTTATAATTAGGGTATCATATTACCCCACCACAGGGAGCGCCCAAATGCAAAACATCCGCCCAAGGGCGGATGTCGCAGCAACCAGTTGTTCTTGCTGGGTATCGGCTATCTGCGGCGCACGAAACTGCGCAGCATCTGGAACGCCCAGAGAAGCAACAGCAACGTTGCCGGCAGCGGAACCGCCGCAACACCTGGCGTACCGCTGTCGAACGGTCCGTTCCCGCCCCCCGGATTCGGCGCAGAAACAAAGATCGGCGACGCGCCCGGCGGCGTGGCGGTGTTGCCCGGCCCATTGGTGCCCGGCCCGTTCGGACCGCTCGCTCTGGGAAAGCCGGGGGTGTTCAGCGGTGACTGTCCAAACAGAATGCGGGGATCCGGCCGATTGCCCGGCACTGCTGCCGGCACCAGCAGCGAACCGGACGGATTGCCGAAAACGCCGGGAATCCAGAACCGCGGCGCCCCGAAGGCCAGCACCGTCGGATCGTCATCGTCGGACGGGATCGTATCTTCCGGATACAGGCTCGTCACCTCGATGATCAGGGAATCACCCCCAGGGTTTGACGGATCCGCCGCGACGGTTTCCAGATCCGACGGATCATCCTGCCACATCTGAATATGCATCCCGCCATCATCGATCATATCCACAGGCAGCACCAAGGAATCCTTGTCGGCCAGACCGACCGCGGTCGCACAATCGCCGGTCGGTTCGATCATGGTGACTTCCGGGCGCCCCTTCCCCGATGCAGGCGGGGTGAGCGACAACAGCGGGCAGCCGTCCAGATACACAAACAGCGTCTGCACGACGGACTGGTCGCCATTGTTCACAAAACCCGTGACGGGCGCTTCTGACACAAGAGTGTCATTTTCAGGTGTTAATGCTGTCGGAGCATCAGCGTGAACCATCCCTGCCGCAAACAGGCAGACTCCGACTGCCGAAAGCAGTCTGAACCTCTGGATGTTTTCATTCGACCTGAACATTTTAGACTCTCTGAATGGACGCTGGCCAACCAAGGGGACAGGTAGCCCGCCCGTCTATCGTATCAATCTTTTAAACACCATACCGCGCTTACGTTTGCGCGACACCCCCTAAGGTTGTGTCCGCGTGCCGCAACACCAGTCGATTGACATGCGTGGACGCCGATCCCCTTTCGGCGCATCGTACAACTATTCCGCGCGTTCGATTTTATCAAGCGTTTGGAAGGGAATAGGTTAACGACGCCCGCGCCACCGGCCGTTCGGGACACCCCTGTGACCAGATCCGCACATCGCCGACAGCAAGCTGCCGGCCGAGCTTCAACAACTCGACATCCGCAACCAGATCGCGCGCCGCGTCCGGCTTGCGCATGAAATCAATCGAACAGCCCGTGGTCACCGCCAGAGCTTTTGGCCCGACCATGGCCAGAATGGCCAGATAGACCCCCACATCGGCCAGCGCGAACATCGACGGCCCGGACACGGTGCCGCCGGGGCGCAAATGCTCGTCCCGCACGGGCAGAACGACGCGCGCCTGCATGGGCGCCACGGACTCGATCCGAAACATGCCCTCCACCTGCGGAAATTCATCTTTCAAGAAGCGCCGCAGGGCGGCTGCGTCCATTTTCAGGTCTGGCACGTCTTCCTCCGCTGTGATCGCAAGGCTAAGGTCGTCTGGTCTGGACCGGAGGCACCGAATGACCCAATCCCTGCTGCATCGCGAGACACTCGACGGCATCGCCATCGTCACGCTTGCCTCGCCCGAAAACCTGAATGCGCTGTCGAACGCGATGATCGCCGCGCTGCACGCGGAATTCGATCGCATCGCCGATGATCGCAGCGTCCGGGTGGTGGTCCTGCGCGCGGTTGGCAAGGCCTTCTGCGCCGGACATGACCTGCGCGAGATGACGACCGCGCGGCAATCTGAAGACGGCGGCGCGGCGGCCTTCGACGATCTTTTTGGACGCTGTTCGGCGATGATGCAGGCCATCCTCGCCCTGCCCCAACCGGTAATCGCGCAGGTTCATGGTATTGCCACCGCCGCCGGGTGCCAGCTTGTGGCCTCCTGCGATATGGCCGTGGCTGCGGAAACCTGCCGGTTCGGCGTGAACGGGGTCAATATCGGGCTGTTCTGTTCGACCCCGATGGTGGCGCTGACCCGGAATGTGCCGCGCAAGAAGGCGTTTGAATTGCTGTCCACGGGCCGGTTCGTCGGCGCCGCGGAGGCCGAAGACCTGGGTCTGGTCAATCGCGTGGTGCCCGACGCAGAGCTGGAAGCCGCCACGATGGATCTGGCGCGCATGGTCGCGGCGAAGCTGTCGGTTGCGGTGCGGATCGGCAAACGGGCGTTCTACGATCAAGCCGAACTTCCGCTGGCCGCGGCCTATGACATGACCCGCGCGGCAATCGTTCAGAACATGCTGCACCCGGATACCGAAGAAGGCATCTGCGCATTTCTGGAAAAGCGCCCGCCCGCGTGGCAAGACTGAACGGGCGGCGGGCCTACCGCCCCTCATAGACCGGCACGCGTTTTTCCAGGAAGGCGACCACGCCTTCGCTGAAATCCCGGGTCTGGCCGCATTGCCCCTGCAGATGCGCCTCAAGCGCTAGTTGGGTGTCCAGATCGTTGACCATGCTGGCCCGCAGCGCTTCCTTCGCCCGACGATAGGCTTGCGTCGGACCTGCTGCGAGATGCGCCGCGCGGCGCTCCAGATGCGCCGGAAAATCGGCGTCCGGCACCGCTTCCCAGATCATGCCCCAATCGGCGGCTGTGCGGGCCGACACCGGTTCCGCGAACAGTGCCGCCCCCATCGCTTTCGCGAATCCCATCTGGCGGGGCAGCCAATAGGTGCCCCCGGCATCCGGGATCAGCCCGATCCGGCTGAAGGCCTGCAGAAACACCGCGCTTTCCGTGGCGATCACGACATCGGCCGCCAGCGCCAGATTGGCCCCCGCGCCTGCCGCCGCGCCATTGACCGCCGCGATGGTCGGGATCGGGCATTCGAAGATCGCGCGCAGCATCGGCACGTATTCCTCGCGCAGCACCCGTTCGATGTCCAATGTCCCCAACGCAGCCCCGTCGCCCAGATCCTGCCCCGAACAGAAGGCCGATCCCGCGCCGGTCATTACCAGCACGCGCGCATGATCCTGCGCGATGCGGATGGCGGCGGGAATTTCGGCCCGCATCTGCGCATTCAGCGCATTCTTCACATCGGGCCGGTTCAGCACCAGGCGGGCGATCCCGTCCGCGATGGTCAATTCGATGGTCTGAAAATCCATGGGCGCCTCCTGCCGGTTCGGAGGCAGGTTACCGGGAATCCGACGCCGCGCCAGCGGAACGCGGGGTCATTCCTTCAGGATTTCCCGCAGCCGCGTCGCCTCGTCGTCGCTCAGCGCGTCGGAGACCGGTTCCGGGGCGGATTGCCGATGCCGGATATAGACCGCGCCGATCCCCGCCCCCACCAGCAGCATCGCGGGCCCGGCCAGCCACAGCAGCAGGTTGGCCCCCGACGCCTGTGGCTTCAGCAGGACGAATTCGCCATAGCGGTCCACGACGAAGGCAATCACCTGATCGTCGCTGTCGCCCGTCAGCAGCCGTTCGCGCACCAGCAGCCGCAGATCGCGCGCCAGACCCGCGTTGGATTCGTCGATGCTTTCGTTGCGGCAGACCAGACAGCGCAGCCCCTTGGACAATTCGCGCGCTCGCAGTTCCAGCGCCGGATCGGGCAGAACCTCATCGGGCTGCACCGCCGGTGCGGCGACAGGCGCCAGCGCCATGAACCCGGCCAGAAGCAGCGCGGCATTCCGGCGGATCATTCGGCTGCCACCTGCGCCGGACCCGCGCCGCCGCGTTTGGCCGCCCCGGCAGCAACGCGGTACCGGCGATCGCTAAGGCTCAGAAGCCCGCCCAGCCCCATCAGAATCGCACCGGACCAGACCCAGTTGGCGAAGGGCTTGATATAGGTGCGCACCGCCCAGCCGCCGTTGGCCTGCGGATCGCCAATCACCAGATACAGATCCCGGAACACGCCGTTATCGATGGCCGCTTCCGTGGTGGGCATCTTTGCCACCGGGTAGACGCGCTTTTCCGGATGCAGCACCGCCACATCGCGCCCGTTCCGGGTCACGCGCATTTCCGCCTTGGTGGTGAAGTAATTCGGACCTTCTTCGCGATGCACCTCGGCCAACGTGATGTCGTAGACACCCACGGAAAAGGTCTCACCCACCTGCGCGACGCGGATGTCTTCCTGCTCCCACGCGGTCATGGCGGCGATCCCGATGAAGGTGACACCCAAGCCCAGATGCGCGACCGCCTTGCCATAATCGGCGCGCGGCAGACGGGTCAGCCGCCCCAGCCGTGCCGCAATCGCACCACGGCCGCAGCGGCTCCACAGATCGACGAGCGATCCAAGCGCCAGCCAGACCCCGAGCGCGATCCCCACCGGGGCCAGCATGCCGCGATCCGATTGCATCGCCCAGATCAGCCCGGCCACGGCGCAGGCCAGCACCGCCACCGGCATCAACTGCCGCATCACCCGATCCAGCCGGGCGCGCTTCCACGGCAGCATGGCGCCAATGGGCAGGATCACGGCGATGGCGACCATGAAAGGCGTGAACGCCGCGTCGAAAAACGGTGCCCCGACCGACAGCTTGCGGCCAAAGATCAGCTCGGCCACCAGCGGCCAGAGCGTGCCCACGAAAACCACAAAACAGGATACCGCCAGCAGGATGTTGTTGACCACCAGCGCGCTTTCGCGGCTGACCAGCCCAAAGACCCCGCGCGACTGCATCACCCCGGCGCGCGCCGCATAAAGCGTCAACGCCCCGCCCGTGAACACCGCCAGAATGATCAGGATGAACACGCCCCGTTCGGGATCGTTGGCGAAGGCATGAACAGAGGTCAGAACGCCGGACCGGACGATAAACGTCCCGATCAGCGAAAACCCGAAGGCCAAGATCGCCAGCAGAATGGTCCAGGCTTTCAGGCTCTCGCGCTTTTCCACCACGATGGCTGAATGCAGCAGCGCCGCCGCCAGAAGCCAGGGCATGAAGGACGCGTTTTCCACCGGATCCCAGAACCAGTACCCGCCCCAGCCAAGCTCATAATACGCCCACCAAGACCCAAGCGCGATCCCGACGGTCAGAAACACCCATGCCGCCAGGGTCCAGGGCCGCACCCAACCGCCCCACGCGGCGTCAACCCGGCCTTCGATCAGCGCCGCCACGGCAAAGCTGAAAGTCAGCGACAGCCCGACATAGCCCAGATACAGAAACGGCGGGTGAAACGCCAAACCGGGATCCTGCAGCAGCGGGTTCAGATCCTGCCCGTCCATCGGCGGCAGCGCCATGCGCAGGAACGGGTTGGAGGTGAACAGGATGAACCCGAAAAACGCCACGCCGATCAGGGCCTGAACCGACAGCACCCGCGCTTTCAGCGAGGGCGGCAGATTACCCCCGAACCATCCGGCGCAGGCGCCGAAAAGGCTCAGGATCAGTACCCAAAGCAGCATCGAACCTTCGTGGTTTCCCCAGACACCGGTCACCTTGTACAGCATCGGCTTCAGGCTGTGGGAGTTCATCACCACCAGGCGCAGAGAGAAATCGGACGTCACGAACGCATGGGTCAGCGCAGAGAAGCTGAAGGCGGTCAGAAAGAACTGCGCCGTCGCCGCGGGCGGCCCGACGGCCATCCAGTTGTCCCACCCCTTATGCGCGCCGATCAACGGCACCGTCGCCTGCACGATCGCCACAAGTGCTGCGAGGATCAGGGCGAAATGTCCAAGTTCTGTGATCATGAAGGTGGTGTAGCCCGCCCCCCGATCCGCGCCAAGCCCGATCTTTGGCCAGCTTCGGTGCGTCCCGCGACGCGGTTGCGGTTGACAGGCGTCCAGCCGTCACCCGTTGCACCCGCAGCCCGTTTCTTGAACGGCGCCCGCAAACATGGCCCGAAAATGCGCCGTTTCGCGGCAGTCCCGGTCAAGTCAGGATCCGAAGCACCGAAAATACAGACTTTATGCTATAGTGAAGACTGGGAGGGAAAGCACAGTGGAACCTCAGCGCAGCCCGTCTGCAGAATAGCAGCACATCCCATGATTGAGATCGTTTTTGTCGCCTGCCTCATCGGCGCCCCCGACCAATGCAGCGAACGTCACATGCCGCCGTTCATCGATATTTCGGTGATGCAATGCGTGATGGGCGCCCAGACACATCTGGCCCAGTGGGCGGAACGGAACCCGGATTACCGCATCGTCCGCTGGCAATGCGGGCAGGTTTTGCACAGTCAGGCGCTGTGACCGGCATACAGGGCGTCTTATCCGCGCCCCGTCACGATCCTTCGTCGGTCCGATAGACGCCCTGTTCCTTCAGCGCATCGACAACCTCTTTCGGCATATAGGTCTCGTCGTGTTTCGCAAGAATTTCAGAGGCTTCAAACGTGCCGTTCACGTATTTTCCGGTCCCGACCATCCCCTGACCTTCCCCAAACAGGTCCGGCAGAACCCCGGTATAGGACACAGGCACCGAAGCCCCGCCGTCGGTCACGCGAAAGGTGACGGTCTTGCCCTGACCGCGGATCAGGCTGCCATCCTCGACAAGCCCGCCGATACGGAACGTTTCGGTCGGCTTGGGCGGCGTGTCGACCACCTGGCTGGGGCTGCGGAAGAAGTTGATCCCGTCGCGCATGGCGTAGCCTATCAGAGCGGTCGACAGGACCAGCGCGACGACAGCGACCAGAATGACTTGGATGCGGCGTTGTTTTTTCAGGCTCTTCATCGGCTTACGGGAAAACCGGGGCAAGCATCAGCCCCGTGGTTTCCGCTTCTCCCAGCATCAGGTTGACGTTTTGCAGGGCCATGCCCGACGACCCCTTGGTCAGATTGTCCAGCGCGGCGATCACGATAGCACGTCCCGGGCGGCGGTCGCCCACCACGCCGATATGCACGAAATTCGACCCGCGCACATGGCGGGTCGACGGGTGTTCGCCGAAGGGCAGCGTCACGATGAACGGCTCCTCAGCATAGGCGGCGGTCAACGTGTCGTGAACCACGGCCGGATCGCCCTTCACATAGACCGTGGCAAGGATCCCCCGGTTGGCCGGCAGCAGATGCGGCGTGAACTGCACCTCGACCTTCCGGCCCGCCAGAAGTGAAAATTCCTGATCAAACTCGCCCAGATGCCGGTGAACGCCGCCGACGCCATAGGCATGGGTCCCTTCGGACAGTTCCGCATGCAGCAGATTTTCCTTCAGCGACCGCCCCGCCCCGGAAACGCCGGTTTTCAGGTCGATGATGATATCGTCCAGATCGATCACCCTGGCCGAAATCAGCGGGCGCAACGCAAACTGACCGGTCGCGGCGTTGCATCCGGTGCAGGCCACGATCCGCGCTGTCCGGATGTCTTCGCGATAGAATTCCGGCAGGCCATAGACCGCCTCTGCCTGCAGATCCATCGCCGCGTGCGGCTGCCCGTACCATTTCTCATAGGCCGCCGCATCCCGCAGCCGGAAATCGGCAGACAGGTCGACAACTTTAAGATCACGCGGCAACGCCTTGATTACCTGTTGTGACGTCGCATGCGGCAACGCGCAGACCACCAGATCGACCGCCGTGAAATCGACATCGTCGATCTTCACCAGCGCGGGCAGGTCGAGATGGCGCAGATGAGGAAACACCTCCGCCATGGTCTGCCCGGCCTTGCGGTCCGCCGTCAGCGCGGTGATCTCCATGTTCGGATGGGTTGCCAAGAGGCGCACCATCTCGGCCCCGGTATAGCCGCTTGCGCCCAGAATGGCGATCTTGTGTGCCATGGCACCCTCCTTGATCGTGAAACATAGGTGCGCCCGGCGCGGACGCAATCAGGCAGCCTGAAAGGTGATCTTTCGTCGCAAGAATTGCGTGGCCTTGTGCGACACCGCTTTCGGATCGCCGGTGGTCAGGAACACGCTTTCCGTCCCCGCCCCATACATGTCCGGATGCCGGTTCAGATAGTCGGCCAGACTTTCGGCCACCAGATTGGCCTGGGAAAAGACCCGGACATGATCGCCCAACGCATCCTGAAACGTCGTTTCCATGAGCGGATAGTGGGTGCAGCCCAGAATCGCGGCTTCAGGGAACGGCATGCGGCGCTTCAATGCCTCCACATGGCTGCGCACCAGCGCTTCGGCCAGTATTTCGTCGCCTGCTTCAATGGCATCGACCAGCCCCCCGCAGGGCTGGGCCTCGACATCGACGCCGATCGCCCGAAACGCCAGTTCCCGCTGAAACGCGCGGCTCGACACGGTTGCGGGCGTCGCGAACAGTGCGACATGCTTGACCGCCACTTCCCGTGGCGGGGAATTGTCGCCCCACCGCCGTTCGGTCAAGGCTTCGATCAGTGGCACGAAAACGCCCAAAACGCGCTTTTCGGGCGGGATCCAGCCATCCTGCATCCGGCGCAGCGCTGCGGCAGAGGCCGTGTTGCAGGCCAGGATGACCAGATCGCACCCCGCCTCCCACAACCGTTCAACCGCGGCAGTTGTCAGGTTGTAGACATCATCGGCGTCCCGCACCCCGTAAGGCGCACGAGCGTTATCGCCGAAATACGCGAACGGCACGTCCGGCAAACGCCGGGACAGCGCATCCAGGACGGTCAGCCCGCCCAGCCCTGAGTCGAATACCCCGACGGCCATCTAGTTTTTGTACCTGTTCTCGAATTCATAGCCATAGCCCAACGAACGGACCGGCACCGGTGAAAGCTGATACGTCGCTTCGCGCAGGAAGTCCATCATCGCCCGCGCGTCGGTTCGGAAAGGATCGAGCGCTTCTGGCGGGATCGGCGTACCGATCACGACCTCGACCGGCTTGTTCACCCGGGCCCGGAATTCGTTGATCAAAAGCCCCACCCGCAAGGTGTAATGCAGGTGGCTCGCAACCTGAAAGAACCGCGAGTTGTGGCCGACGAAGAAGACCGGCACCACCTGCGCGCCGGATTTCGCGATCATACGCGCGGTGAACGCGCGCCAGACCGGGTCCATGGGGTGTGAAAACGGCTTGGCAGAGGTCGAAACGGTGCCGCCGGGAAAAACGCCGATGGCACCGCCTTGTGCCAGAAACTCAAGACATTGCCGCCGTGTGTCCAGGTTGATCTGCTGCGCCTCGCGGGTTTCGTCGAACGAAATGGGCAGGATCACCCGGTCAAGATCTTCGGCCTTGCGAAAGACCCGATGCGCGAGGATGCGAAACTTGTCGCCGCGCAAGGCGCTGAGCATCCGCCCCATCATCAGCCCGTCGAGAATCCCGAACGGGTGATTGGCGATCAGGATCAGCGGCCCTTCGCGCGGGATATTGTCCAGGCTTCCGCCGATCACTTTCAGGTCCAGACCATAGCGCGTGGCCATGACCTCCCAAAAATCACGGCCCGCGGCGACGTCGCGTTCGTATCCGTCCGCCTGGCGGATCAGGCGCAAGCGTCCGGTGACATTTTCAAGCACCCGGATCATCGCGCGCCCGCCGCGCGTCGATGCGGCGTGGGCGTATGTGATTTCACGGGCGACCTGTCGTTTGGTCTTGGTATCCGGGTGCTGACGCACGAGAGGCGCTCCAGAAGGCAATTGGGTGCAACGTCCTATCATCCGTCATGAAACCGTTACAAGTAGCGCGTCATTCCGCCGCCTGCATTTTGGGCGCATCAGCACCATCGGGCGCCTGCAGAATCTCGCTTCGCCGGACCTGCGCCGCGGCCATTGCCGCGGCCTTGACCGGACCGAAGCCGCGGATCGATTGCGGCAGACGCGCCAGTTCCAGCGCAGCGGCCGGGGTCAGCATCTGCGGGTCCGCCAGAAGGCGGCCCATGTCGTCTTCGAAAACCCTGATCAGCTGGCGCTCCGCCCGGCGCTCGGCCGTATATCCGAACGGGTCTAACGGCGTGCCGCGCAGCAGCTTGAGCCGCGCCAGCCACGGCAAGATCCGGTCGAGCCACGGACCGAAGGCCCGCTTTTCGGGCCGGCCATTCGACCCGTGGCGCGCCAGAAACGGCGGCGCCAGATGATAGACATGGCGAAAATCGCCGTCGAAATGCGCTTCTGCCGCCGCGCGCGATCTTTGCAGCAGCCGCGCGACTTCGTATTCGTCCTTATAGGACAGCAGTTTCTGATAGCTGCGCGCGACCGCCTCGCGCAATTCGGCATCGCCGAACCGGTCGACAAGGGCGCGGAATTTGCGGCCCAGGGCGCGGGATTGATAGGCATCCAGATGAGCCTGCCAAAGCGCGATCTTGTCGTCCAGTGCCGGTGGCACAACCTCCTCGACAGCGCAGAGCGCTGCGGCTTCCGCCGGATAGAGCGCCGCCCAACGGCCCAATTCAAAGGCGCGCTTGTTTTCCGCGACCTTGGCGCCGTTCAGGTCGATCCCCTGCATCAATGCCCGATGCGACAGCGGCAGCAACCCGCGCTGCCAGGCCGCCCCGAGCACGAGCATGTTGGAATAGATCGTATGCCCCAACGCCGCTTCGGCCAGTGCCGTCGCATCCAGAAACTGCACCCGGTCGTGCAGGCGCGCCTCCAGCGCCAATTGCAGGGCCGCCCCGGGCAGACGGAATTCCGGGTTCCGGGTGAACTCTCCGGTGACCGTTTCATGGCGGTTCACCACGGCGCCGCAGCGCGCGCTGTCCAAAAGCGTCAGCGTCTTCTGCCCCGCGGACACCACCAGATCGCCGCCGATCAGCGCGTCGGCTTCGGCCGTCGCGATGCGCACCGCGGTGATGTCGGACGGCGCGTTGGCGATCCGGCAGTGGATATGCACCGCACCGCCTTTCTGGGCGAGCCCGGCCATTTCCATCATTCCCGCCGCGCGGCCTTCCAGATGCGCGGCCATCGAGATCACCGCCCCCAGCGTCACCACACCGGTGCCGCCAACGCCGGTGATCACCACGTTATGAGTGCCGGACAGGACCGGCAGTTGCGGTTCGGGAAGCTCCGGCAGATCCGGCATCGCGGCGGGTTTTTCCTTCAGCACCGCACCTTCCAGCGACACGAAAGCCGGGCAGAACCCGTCAAGGCACGCGTAATCCTTGTTGCAGGTGGACTGGTCGATCGCCCGTTTGCGCCCGAAAGGCGTTTCCACCGGCACGATGGACACGCAGTTCGACTGGACCCCGCAATCGCCGCAGCCTTCGCAGACATCGGTGTTGATGAACAGCCGCCGGCTGGGATCGGGAAACTCGCCGCGCTTGCGCCGGCGGCGTTTTTCGGCGGCGCAGGTCTGGATATAGATGATCGCGCTGACGCCTTCGGTGTCGCGGAAGCTGCGCTGTACCGCGTCCAGATCCTTGCGGTGGTGAAATTTCATCCCCGCCGGAAACTCCGCCCGGTCCAGATCTTCCTTCTCGTCATAGACGACCTCGACCCGTCCGACGCCCATCGCGACAAGCTCCCGGGCGATCTGGGGCGCGGTCAGCCCGCCATCGTTTTTCTGTCCGCCGGTCATGGCGACCGCATCGTTGAACAGGATCTTGAAGGTGATCGTGGTGCCTGCCATCAGGGCGGCGCGAACCGCCTGCGCGCCGGAATGGTTATAGGTCCCGTCTCCGAGGTTCTGGAACATGTGCTTGCGGGTGGAAAACGGCGCCTCGCCCACCCAGTTGACGCCTTCCCCGCCCATCTGGGTGAAACCCACCGTGTTCCGGTCCATCCATTGCACCATGTAGTGACAGCCGATCCCGGCATAAGCGCGGCTGCCTTCGGGCAATCGGGTCGAGCTGTTATGAGGACAGCCGGAACAGAAATACGGCAGGCGGGCCGCGATTTCGGGGCTGTTGACCACCCGCAGCGCCTCTTCCTGCCGGGCGACGGCGCCGCGAATGGCGTCGTTGGTGCGCCCCTCTTCTTCCAGTATGCGCCCCAGCTTCACCGCGATGTCGATGGGGTCCAGCGCATAATGGGTCGGAAACAAAAGATTGCCCCGGTCGTCAAACTGGCCATAGATGCGCCGCCCCTTGCGGTCGTGGAAAATGGCCTCTTTCGCCTGCACCTCCAGCAGCTTGCGCTTTTCTTCCACCACCACGATCAGGTCCAGACCTTCGGCCCAGTCGTGAAATCCGGTCATGTCCATGGGCCAGACCATGCCGACCTTGTAGGTGGTCAGCCCCAGCCGGTCGGCCTCTGCGGCATCGATGCCCAGCAGGTCCAGCGCGTGCGCCAGATCGAGCCAGTTCTTGCCCGCCGCGATAAACCCGATCCTGGCGCCGGGTTTGCCGAAGACGCGCCGGTCGATGCGGTTGTAGCGCCCGAACGCCTCGGCCGCATAACGGCGATAATTCACCACCCGGTATTCCTGATCCTGCGGCGTGTCGGACAGCCGGATGTTCAGCCCGCCCGGCGGCATGTCGAAAGGCGGCGTCACGAAATTATGGCGGGACGGATCGCCATCCACGACCGCTGTCGCTTCGACCGTGTCCTTGACCAGTTTCAGCCCCACCCAAAGCCCTGAAAACCGGCTGAGCGCATAGCCGAACAACCCGAAATCCAGGATCTCCTGCACGCCTGCCGGGGACAGTACCGGCATGTAAACATCCAGCAGCGTCCAGTCGGATTGGTGCAGCGTGGTGGAGCTTTCGCCCGTGTGATCGTCGCCCAAGGCCATCAGGACGCCGCCCAAGGGCGCGGTTCCGGCCAGATTGGCGTGGCGCATCACATCACCGCTGCGGTCCACCCCCGGCCCCTTGCCGTACCACAGGCCGAATACCCCGTCGCCGCGGCCTTCTCCGCGAAGCCCGGCCTGCTGCGTGCCCCAAAGAACAGTCGCCGCCAGATCTTCGTTCAGCCCCGGCTGAAACAGGATCCCGGCCTGATCGAGAATCGGCTTGGACGACGCCATCAGCAGGTCCACCCCGCCCAGCGGCGAACCACGGTATCCTGAAACGCATCCAAACGTGGTATAACCGGCTGCCCGGTCCCGCGCGGCTTGCATCAACAGCAACCGCAGCAGGGCCTGGGTGCCATTCAGCAAGACCGGTGAAACGGTCAGGTCGTACCGGTCGGTCAGGTGCACATCGCGTAGTGTCATCGTGTCCTCCCACAGCGATTGTAGCACGATAGACACAGTGTGGGTTAAACAGGTGCCTTCATAACGTCGTGACGTTGCGGGATGTTATGTAGTTTGCGGCTGCAGCACTCATAGAGGCCGCGACACGGAGAAGACGATGGATTGGGACAAGCTGAGAATCTTTCACGCAGTCGCGGATGCGGGCAGTCTGACCCATGCGGGCGACGCGCTGCACCTGTCTCAGTCCGCCGTCAGCCGGCAGATTCGCGGCCTGGAAACCAGCCTGAACACCACCCTCTTTCACCGCCATGCCCGCGGTCTGATCCTGACCGAACAGGGCGAATTGCTGTTCGACGCGACGTCGTCGATGGTGAAGCGGCTGGAAGCCGCCGCCGCCCGTATCCGCGACAGCGAAGAAGAAGTCTTTGGCGAATTGCGCGTGACCACCACCACCGGCTTCGGGCTGCTGTGGCTGGCGCCGCGCCTGTCGAAGCTCTACGCGAAATTCCCCGATCTGAAGATCGACCTGATGCTGGAGGAACGCGTGCTGGATCTGCCGATGCGCGAAGCGGATGTGGCGATCCGGATGAAAGAGCCCAGCCAGGCCGATCTGATCCGCAAGCGGCTGCTCAACGTGCATATGCGGCTCTACGCGACCCCCGCTTATCTGGAACAAAACGGCACGCCCTTGACTGTGGCTGATATGCGACATCACCGTCTGATCTGCCAGAACACCGCCAGCGTTCAGGTCAGCGCAGCAGCACGGATCGTGCAAACGCTGATCGCCGAGGATGTCCGGTCTCTCTTGACAGTGAATAACTATTTCGGGGTGCTTCAGGCGGTCATCAACGATCTGGGCATCGGCGTGCTTCCGAACTATGTCACAGAAGATTTCCCAAACCTTATCAGGGTATTGCCGGAAGTCGATGCGGGGGCCGTTCCTGTATTCCTCGCCTATCCGGAAGAATTGCGGCAGTCGAAAAGAATCGCGGCCTTCCGCGATTTCGTCGTCGAACAGATTGCTGAGAGCGGGCTGAAATTTCGCGATTGAGTGAGTCTGCTTGAAGATCAGGCGGAACTTATGCCGTGACTGCATAACCGCTATGCTGCCCCTGCGGCATTATTCTTCTTGAACGGATGCCATGGCCTGTCTAACTGATGCTTAGAAGCTAGGCAGACTGTCTACTTCTACCTCCCTGTTGGACTTGGCCGAGCTTGTCTCGGCCATTTTTTTGTCCTCTGGCGCTCCGGTTTTCAGATGCTAGTCTGCTCGCATCCGCAGCGACGAACCATTTCAACACCCACGTATTTCGGGCAGGAGCTTCCATGGACACCTCAATCGCGATTTCCGGCATTGACGATGATCCCTATCTGAAAAATCACCTGAAGATCTGCCCTGATGCAATTCAGGCCAAGATCGACAGCTTTGCGAAGGCGCCCGGCACCATCGTCGATTTCGGTTGCGGCCATGGCATCAAGACCATCGCGATGGCCTTGCGGTATCCCGATGCTCAGGTGATCGGTTTCGACATCACGGATGCTCATCGCCGCGCCCAGGATTTTTGCAAAAACCGGCTGGAAGGCGGGATGCCGAAAAACCTGCGTTTCCAGACCGTCGAACCCGGCACACCGCTGTCCCAAATCTGTCAGCCCGATGTCATTTACAGCTGGTCGGTGCTGGAACATGTCTCGCGCAAATTATTGCCTGCGGTCCTGACCGACATGTTCGACGCCCTGCGCCCGGATGGCGCGGTTATCACCCAGATCGCTCCGCTCTATTTCTCGCCCTTTGGATCGCATCTGAAGGAATTCAGCGACATCAAGTGGATCCATCTTCTGGAAAGTCACGAAGAACTGCGCAACCGCATCTACGCCTCGCCGAAATCGCAGGGTGCGACCGGATCAGCCAAATGGATGTTCAGCCGGTATGAGGATCTGAACCGTATCACGGCCGAAGAGCTGTCGCAGTATTTTCAGGCGGCGGGTTTCAGCGCCCTGTCGGACGAACGCAAGACCTTCGACGGAGACGTGCCCGCCCCTCTTCTGGCCACCTATGCCGAACCGTCCCTGCGAACATTTGAGTTGAATTTCGTTCACGGCAAATCCCCGTTGCCGCAGAAGCGCGGGCTTTGGCCGGGCCGTGGCGCGGCGCGCTGAGCCGTGAAGCTGAATTCAGCCGCTTTTGGCCGCCTCGGACATGTTGTAGGAAGCCCCGACGAAGCCATTCGCGAGACGCCTGCATCATGACCGAACCCGCCATCACGCCCGATCTGATCGAAGCCCACGGACTGAAACCGGACGAATACGACCGCATTCTGGGGCTGCTGGGCCGCGACCCGACCTTCACCGAATTGGGCATTTTTTCGGCCATGTGGAACGAACACTGTTCCTACAAGTCGTCGAAGAAATGGCTGCGCAC
>JAGQRU010000281.1 GCA_020425105.1 Paracoccaceae bacterium | reverse complement strand
GTGGATCGCCTGCCCAAGACCCGCTCGGGCAAGATCCTGCGCGCGACCATGGTCAAGATCGCCGATGGCGAGGCCTACAAGATGCCCGCCACCATCGACGATCCGGCGGTGCTGGACCAGATCTCGGGCAAGATCGCGGGTCTGGGCGTTCCGGCGCTCTGAGCCTTTGGCGAAATCCTGAAGGGAAACAAGATGACACAGGATGTCGTGATTCTGGACGGCGTGCGGACCGCGATCGGCACGTTCGGCGGGGCGCTGGCGGGGCACGCGCCAAGCGCGCTGGCCGCCGCCGTCGCGAAGGAGGCGCTGGCGCGCAGCGGCGTGGATCCCAGGCAGATCGGCCATTCGATCTTTGGCCATGTGATCAACACCGAAGGCCGGGATATGTATCTGGGCCGGGCCGCATCGGTGGAAGCGGGGGTGCCCGCCGATGCGCCGGCACTGACGGTAAACCGGCTCTGCGGCTCTGGGGCGCAGGCCATCGTCTCGTCTGCTCAGCATATCATGCTGGGAGATGTGGATTTTGCGCTGGCTGGGGGGGCCGAATGTATGTCACGGTCTCCCTACGCCTCTCAGGCGCCCCGGTTTGGCCAAAAAATGGGCGATATGCAGATGACGGACATGATGGTCGCAGCGCTTAGCGACCCCTTTGGCAATGGCCATATGGGTGTGACCGCCGAAAACGTCGCTGCGGCCTATCAGATTTCGCGTGACGATCAGGACGCCTTCGCCGCCGAAAGCCAGCGGCGCGCGACGGTGGCTATCGGCGAAGGCCGGTTCAAGAGCCAGATCCTGCCGATCGAGGTCAAACAGCGCCGCGACATAGTGGCCTTCGATACCGACGAACACCCCAAGGCATCGACCACGGTGGAAAGCCTGGGCCAGCTGCGCCCGGCCTTCCGCAAGGACGGGTCGGTGACCGCGGGCAATGCGTCGGGGTTGAACGACGGCGCCGCGGCGCTGGTGCTGGCCTCGGCCGAGGCGGCGGAAAAGCAGGGGCTGAAACCCCGGGCGCGGCTGCTGGGCTATGCCCATGCGGGCGTTCTGCCGGAAGTGATGGGTATCGGTCCGGTGCCCGCCGTGACCCGGCTGCTGGAAAAGCTGAACATGACGGCGAGCGATTTCGACGTCATCGAATCCAACGAAGCCTTCGCGGCGCAGGCCTGTGCGGTGAACCGCGAACTGGGCTTCGACACCGACAAGGTCAACCCCAACGGAGGCGCCATTGCCCTTGGACATCCCATCGGTGCCACTGGCGCCATCATCACCATAAAGGCTTTGGCCGAACTCGAACGCATTGGCGGCCGCTATGGATTGGTCACGATGTGCATCGGCGGAGGCCAGGGTATCGCGATAGCGGTTGAGCGGCTCGATTGACCGCTCGTCCCTGTCATCGATTCCCCCAGATGCGGTGGCAGGGACACATACGCCGCCCGCAACAGCGCAACGTTCATACGAGGAGCATTGAACGACCATGACCGACCATTCCCCCGAACACCTGACTCAGCGTCTGACCGAATACTGGCAGCTCATGCAGCGCGCCCAGGCCGTGTATCTTCGCGCTGCGCAATTGTCGGCGGCAAAGGTGACCGGCGGCGAATTTTCCATCGTGGACGCAACCTCGGTGATGAATGCCTATGCGAAAGTGGCGATGGCCATGGCCGCGCGGCCCAACGACTGGATCGCCATTCAGCAATCGGCGTTTTCCAAGATGGCCGAATTGTGGATGTCGGGCTGGACGGGTGGCACCAAGGAAGTGTCGGACCGCCGGTTCAAGGACGATTCCTGGAGCAACGATCCGCTCGCGCGGGTGTGCCGGGACGTGCATCTGGCGCTGGAAGATATCACGCTCGAGATCCTGAACAGCTTTCCCAAAGGCTCGAAGGAACAACTTCGGGTTGAGTTTTACACGCGCCAGCTGCTCAGCGCGCTGTCGCCCAGCAACTTCCTGGCGCTGAACCCGCAGGCCCGCAAGCGGCTGCTGGACACCGAAGGCCAAAGCCTTCTGGACGGGTTCAACAACCTTCTGAACGATCTGGAGCGCGGCGACGGGCGGCTCGATATCGCCACCAACGACGAAAAGGCCTTCGTGGTGGGCCGCGATCTGGGGACGACGCCGGGCAAGGTGGTCTATCAGAACGACCTGATGCAGCTGATCCAGTTCGAGCCGCGCACCGAAACGCAGCGCAAGCGGCCGCTGCTGCTGGTCCCGGCCTGGATCAACAAATATTATATCATGGACATGCGCGAGAAGAATTCGCTGGTCAAATTCATGCTCGACCGCGGCCACACGGTGTTCATCATCAGCTGGGTCAACCCCGGCCCGGAGCATGCCGAGAAGAGCTTCGAAAACTACATGAACGAAGGCCCGCTGGCCGCGCTGGATGCGATCGAGGAAATCACCGGCGAAAAGAAGATCAACATTCTGGGCTTCTGCATCGGCGGCATCCTGGTCACCGCGACGCTGGGCTATCTGGCGGCCAAGGGCGACACGCGGGTGGCGGCGGCGACCACGCTGGCGACGATGGTCGATTTCACCGATGTGGG